>JAEORS010000092.1:0-7102 GCA_016840795.1 Candidatus Thorarchaeota archaeon
CGGACAAGAGAGAGGTCGACTACGCGTGACTCAAGCGTCAGAGCTAGAGCCCGGATGAGGGTCAGAACATTCCTTAGGTCAACCCGTGCCTCCAAGACACCCAAGACGCGCTCCTGTTCTCCACTAGGGAATTCCGCGAGGGCGTCCAGCACAGTCCTAAGATACCACTCCTCCACAGCCACCTCGAGAGGGGCTGTAGACTCGAATTCCTCATATGCAGGGAACCTAGTCAAGAGTGCAATCTTCACATCCCAGTAAGGCAGGATGTCAACAGCCTTTCTGACAGATCCAGCGTCAACTATCTGCTCGAACTCCATTGCCTGCTCAGGCGACGTCGGTACAAGAAACTTGAGTATCTCGTCTCTATCCAGCTCCACATGAAGTCCCCTAATGATTGACTTGATACTATCTGCCAAGAACATGTTCAGGTAAGTCTGGGTGAAATCCTGCACTCGACCTGTCAGGGTCCGGGTGAGTCTGTAGCTCACATCTGCGAAGTCATTGGAGAGAACAAGGCCTAGCTCCGCAGGTTGTGGAACTCTTTGTGCATACTGACTTGAAATCATAGGGCCATAGTAAGTACTGCCAAGTCCTCTGATGAAATCCTCATATGTAGCAGACTGCAGAAGCCGTTCATAGTCTCCGACTGTCAAGAACCGGGACTTCAGCCCCCTGATTCGTGCGTTTATGTAGCCGTATTCGTTTGCAGCCCGTGAGGCCATCCTGAAACACCTTGGTTATCCATCTGCGGGGATGACGAGTTGTCAATGCAGCCATCATTTAAGGTTGACGAAGAGTGTCTGCAGTCAGACTCCTTGAACAGTAGAAGAATTCAAATAACGGAAGAAGCACATGCCTCTCAGTTGGTCGCCATGACAGAAGATAGTGAAGAACTAGCACGCGCGAGAGATGAATACTTCAATCTGGGAGCCATCTTTAGGAACTCGGCAACGCTTACCTTTGTCATTCAGATAGCTGCCGTGATCCTGATGGTGGGTTCGCTTACTGCTTACGCAATCGGCGACCTGTTTCTCGCACTTGACCCTGACCTTCAGATACTTCTGCTACTGATTGTCAGCATCATATTTCTGGTCATCTTCCTGGCTGCCATCAGTGTCTTCATCCGATTCTCAAGGAAGATTGGGAATGCGGTTGTCGGTCCGGGAATTGAGAAGGTGCCTTTCAACACCCCAAGGGTCAAGACAGTTGTGGTGATGTATGGAGTTCTGGTCACGCTGATGGCTATTACAGGCTTGTATATCTGGTATCTGGTGGATCTGAACTTCCTAGCCCCAATCACAGCACTGCATGCTTCGTTGCGTCTGTTTGGGCTGGCACTCGGCGGATTCATGGTTGCCCTTCTTGTACAGGTAATAGTGGCCGGAGTGGGACGAAGCGCCACTCGTATCATCATTGAAGTACTAGACGCAGATGACGATGATGAGTTTATGAGGTAGACTGCTCGGACTCATCTTTCCCGGGGAGGTCAAACTCCTCATACAGCTCCTCAGGTGGTGGTGAAAATGTCCGCTTGCCCTTCACCTTATGTTCTATTCTATCGTAGTAACCAATTGTGACGTAGACACTGTAGACACCGAAGACAAACCCAACCAAGGCACCGATAATGGCACCTGTTGTCGCTCCTCCTGGCCCCCACAACGATGATCCTAGGAAGCTGCCAACATATAGAAGAATGATGACAGAGCAAGGCAGCTCAGAACCTACAGCAAGCCATCTTCCCATTCCCGCAAGACCAGACTGTTTGCTCCCGTCCGACCGACTCATCTACAGCACACTCATCAGAGACGCACACCGGCAATCTCTGACTTAAACATGTTGAAGTGCAGCTGGGTCAACGCTTTTGTGCTATAGTTTCAATGACACCGTGAAGTGGTCACAATGAAAGTCAGTCTGACCTATGGCGAATCCAAGATTGAACTCGACATCCCTGAAGAGAATCTTGCCGGGAAAGTAGTTCCCAGGCAGGTCGCGGCCAAGTCAGACACCCAAGAGGAGCTCAGTCGTGTGCTCACTAACCCTCATGGTCCCCTTCTCACAGATCTTGCGAGAAGTAAGAATGTCTGTGTTTTGGTGGAGGACCATACCAGAGATGAACCACACTGGGAGCTCATCAGTGCGGTAGTACCCCTTCTTGTCGACGCAAGTAGAGTACAGTTCATCATCACCACAGGCTCTCACGAAGTAGAACACCCCGGAAACCTTGAGATCGTGGATATGATCAGACGGGCTGCTGACGACACAGGCATCGGAACCTATGATGTGTCAATCAATGACTGCCATGCAGAGGACTTTGTGAATCTCGGAGATACCAGTAGAGGAACTCCTCTGTTTGTAAACTCTGCAGCCGTGGGCCACGACGTCTACGTGCCCATATCAGACATGAAGGCACACTACTTCGCAGGCTACTCAAATGCCCTCAAGGACTTTCTCCCGGGCATCTGCGCGTTCCCTACAATAGAGGCAAACCACTCTATGGCTCTTGATCCAAAGTCTACCTTCGGGAGGCATCCGTATCATCCTGACCCTGCCAGAAGGGACAATCCGCTTGCTGACGACATGAGAGAAGGAGCTGAAATAGTCACCAGAGATGCTAAAGTCTTCACTCTCTCAGTCATCTCGAGTGATGGGAAACTTGTGTGGGCCGACGCGGGGCATCTGGAGCCAGTGATTGCCGGAGGAATCGAAATGCTAGATGAAACTGCAAGTTTCTTCGTGAAGCCTGTGTCTAACGCTGTCATCTCCCCAGGAGGATATCCTCAGGACATCAGCCTGTACCACGCCCAGAGAGGGCTGGAGCTTACCAAGAATGCAGTGGAGGATCTGGGGGAAGTGTTGTTTGTAGCTGAATGCAGAGAGGGGGTGGCACCTCCAGAGGCTATCGAGAACTTCTACAACAGACTCAGAGCGCCTCTAGAAGAGGTGATTAGCTCAATCAGTGGTGAGTATCACCTGTATGAACACAAGGCATACAAATTCGCCGAACTGCTGAAACGTATATCCGGGGTCAAGATGTACACTGAGCTTGACAGGGAGACTGTTGAGTCAGCACACATCACTAAGGTGGAGAATCCTCAGGGCGTGATTGATGATTGGATATCCGCGAACCCGAAGACACAGATTCTAGTGCTGGACAAGGCCAACAAGATAGCGGTGTATGCACATTAGTCCCAAGTCATCCCTGATAATGCATTGTAGAGCTTCTTGTATCTCTCGAATGCTCTATCATAGACTGCGCGATTCTCCTTCGTAGGCTTGAGAGTCTTGGACGGTCTGACCATCTCTTCGGCGGCATGCGCAAGCGACTTGAATAATCCGACACCATTACACGCGAGAATTGCGGCGCCAAGCGCTGTAGCCTCTTCCATCTTCGTTCTGATTACAGGGATTCCTAGGACATCAGCTTGAATCTGCATCCAAAACTCACTTCTAGCGGCCCCACCTGTGACCCTGACTTCTTCAGTCGGAAGCTTCAGCTCGCGCATGACATCTAGGTTTGTGCGCATCTCATAGGAAACGCCCTCAAGAATCGACCTAACCAGGTGAGCCCTCGTATGGCCCAAGGCCAAGCCAGCAAAGACCCCTCGAGCATGGGGATTCCAGTAGGGTGCGCCAGCGCCAACGAGATGAGGTATGTGGATTATGCCCTCAGAACCGGGCGGCACCGCGGCGGCTCCCTCCGTCAGAATCTCATAGGGGTCAACGCCAAGATCCTTGGCAATCCCAACCTCAGCGCTTCCAAGTTGATCGCGGAACCATCGCAAGGCAGATCCTGTTGTGAACATGCTCGCCTCTACAACAAAGGCACCTGGAACCACATGTCTGCTGCAGAGAACTCTTCTTTCTGAGTCCAATCGTAGGCTGTTTGAGAATGCCAACATGAAGGTGCCAGTTCCTGTAGTCGACTTGATTCTACCTCGACGAACAACGCCCACGCCAAGGGCCGCACACTGCTGGTCACCACCACCTGCCACCACAGCAGTCGCCTCACTCAGCCCAGACTCCTTCGCCGCCTTCGCAGAAACCATGTCTACATGGCTCCCGGAGATTAGAGGTTCTGGCAACTTGTCATCGGGGATGCCAAAGGAGTCAAGGAGTCTGTTGGACCATTCAGCCTTGGAGATATCAAACAACATCGTTCTACTCGCGTTCGAATGGTCAGTTATCGCACGACCTGTTAGCCGAAAGACTATGTAGTCATGGACTAGGAGAAACTTGTGGGTGCTCCTGAACGTTTCGGGTTCGTTCTGCTTTATCCAGAGTATCTTTGGCGCAGTGAAATAAGGATCAACGGTTAGTCCGGTAGTGGAGTAGATTTCTTCTACAGGAACCTGTTCTCGAATCCAGCTACATTGATCAATGGTCCGGCGGTCTTGCCAGACAATGGCCCTCCGCACAGGATGACCACTCTCGTCAACCGGTACAACTGTTTCTCTCTGGTTGGTGACACTCAACCCAATAATGTCATCAGGGTTCACGCCGGTCTTGAGGCATTGTGCAAGGGTCTGGCATGTTGCACTCCACCAGCTATCAGCATCCTGCTCCACCCATGAGGGATTTGGATAATGGGTCTGAAACTCTTGGTAGGCCTTCGCCACGACTTCTCCATCCGGCCTGAATATCATGGACCGAACACCAGTCGTGCCGGCATCAATGGCTAATACAAGCTGCTTCATCCTGGACTCACAAAGCAGCTGGGAGCCAATCTACGATAAGAAGCCTTCGCGAAGATGGGAATCACAGATTGAGTCTAGCGATAGCTTGCTTCCGACTCTATGACTTCCAGCAGGTGCCTCCTAGGACCAACAAGTCGCATTTTCAGCTGGCGGTTTCGCTGGATCTGACGCTCACGCTTCATAGCTTCAACTCTGGTGGAACACTCTTCAAGATAGACAAGATATTCCGGCCTGTGCATCCTAAGATAGGCAGCGGACCTTGAGGAATTCGAGAGATGTTCTGTGAATCGTCGATAGAGGTCGTTTGTTTGGCCTGTGTAGTATGTTCCATCCTCGGTTTCGATTATGTAGACGAAGTACATGTTAGAGCGTCCTTGGAAGCTGGGTATCTCGATTGCGATAAAGGCCTTTCTAATAGCTAGCCAACACCTGCAGAATACAATGTCAAGTTGCGTGTTCTTGAGAGACCATGTTTTAGAGAAAGCCTATAACAAGCCAGTAGCTCATCCTCAGCTGAGCTAGAATGACGAAGGCCACCGCTCTAGTCACTGGTTGTGCAGGGTTCATAGGGAGCAGTTTGGTTGAACATCTTCTCGAAAGAAACTACACTGTGATTGGTGTAGATAATCTCAGGACAGGGATTCTGAATAACATGAGCGCGGCTGTGGACAACCCGCGCTTCCAGTTCATTGAGAGGGATGTCTGCGAACAAGATTGGGGCTCAAGTATAAAGTCGGACGTTGATATCATCTATCATCTTGCCGCCATTTCTTCGGTCAAGCTGTCAATCGAGAATCCTCTTCTGGTCCACAGGAACAATGTAGAAGCAACAATGAATGTTCTAGAGATGGCTCGGAATGAGAAGGTGCAGAGAGTCGTGTTCAGTTCCAGCGCCGCAGTATACGGGAACCCTCAGAACACTCCAATCAGTGAGGACACTCCCTTGTCCCCTCTCAGTCCATACGCGGCGTCCAAGATTGCAGCTGAACAGTACATGCAGGCATATAGCATGACATACAACCTAGAATCGGTTGTACTCCGATACTTCAACATATACGGTCCAAGACAGGCGTATTCGGAGTATAGCGGGGTAATCTCGATCTTCATTAATCAGGCTCTGAACGGAATGCCAATCATAGTGGATGGAGACGGTTCTCAGACACGCAGTTTCCTCCATGTGGACGACGTTGTGAGAGCAACCTGTCTTGCCGGAGACGTCGCTGCCGCAGCCGGAGTGACTATGAATATCTGTGCTGAAGAGTCAGTTTCCATCAACAGGATAGCAGAGCAAGTACTCAAGTCTGTTGAAGACACCGAGTCGGAGATTGTGCATGGTCCCAAGAGAATCGGAGATGTCAGGCACAGCAAGGGAACAACGGCCCGGGCGCATGAAGTTCTCGGCTTCACACCAAGTGTGTCATTGGATGCCGGATTGGCCAATACAGTCGAGTGGTATAGAAATCTCCTGAAATCATAGCTCTGCTGCTTCATGTCACAGTCAATATTAGACTCACTGTGTCGACAACGCCTTCCTCGGTCTTGAGAATCAGCTGTACCAGATACTGAGCCACAACCAACCCCGAAGGTAGATAGGCTGTAACAAGTGGTGAGGTGCCATAAAGGTCGCCAGGTCCAACTGTTCCTACGCTGAGTGTGAACGTTGTGTTGGTGGGATTCTCGACAGGAACAACATCTCCGCCGTGCCAATTTACTGAGAAATTGCCTGCATTGACCACTATCTCGAGTGTCAGGTCATGGCTAACGTTGTCATTGTTCCTGAGTAGCGTGACGAGACTAGAATAGTCGCCTGAATCAACTGTCACCGGACTGAATACGGCGCTCTCAAACCCGACCTCGCCAGTACCGACTGTTGTCTGATTGAGGAGACCAAACATCTTGTAGTATGCCTCTACAACGTTGCTGCCCAAGGCGACCCTCTCTCCGGTTTTTGCATCCACCAAGCCAACTCCGCCGAGTTTCTCAATGACTATGTTCTGGACTGAAGTTTCTACCTCCAAGAACACAGGCACAACGAAGAATAGATCACCACCAAGATGGTAGAGCAGTCTATTGCCGTATCTGTGCGCACCCCAAAGCTGCAGCTGTGTCCGCACTGCATCGTTGGTTTCGAATGCCTGTTGGGCGGCTGATGGCCCTAACAGGGTCGAGAAACCTAGTTCACCTGCCTTATAGAATCTCAGAACACCGAAGTCTTTGTCACCACATCCCATGACGTATATCCCAGCAAGGTTACGTCCGGGCGCATCCTTGAACTCACTGTTGTGCATAGCAACAAATCTCTCTTCGCCACCAATCCGCATGATGATATATCGAGTATCAGAACCTTCTGGGGACTCATGGAAGTCATATTGACCCTGCCAGACGTAGCCATCGGTGACGTGATAGAT
>JAEORS010000093.1:0-7068 GCA_016840795.1 Candidatus Thorarchaeota archaeon
GAACAGGCACCGAGCGAATTCTCGTCACGCATCTTGACAATGTCATCCAGTGGATGGCCAAAGAGGTCATTGAACGTTCTGACCTCCAGCTTTAGTTGCAGGCCCGAAGCCAGCTCTCTCGCGGCTTTAAGCGCCTCATCCCGATAACCACGAATGCCCTCATCGATTGTGAGAGGTATCAGTTCGGCCTTTGGGAAGTCCTCCTCTATGCGACAGAGAACATCAAGAAGCACGGCACTGTCTTTTCCACCAGATATGGCAACTATAATCCGGTCATCATCACGAAGCATCTTCTCTCGATTGATTGTACGCCGTACTCTCTGTATTGTAGTGGTGATGAAGCATTTCCTGCACAGCTGTTCTGCAGTATATCTTCGTAGGTAGACAGCGGGCTTGCCACACTTCGAGCACTCGATGGACATGTAACAGATACTCCGTCCGGCTCCTGATATGATGTGCAGTTAAAGGCTACCATTATGCCGGTGAGGAAGATGTCTGTCACTGCTCCGTCATACTCTCAGGAGGATCACTCTTGGCAGGGCCAACTCTACTTCTGTGCTTTCTTTGGCTCTTTCCCACTCTTTTCGTCCATGATCTGCAGTCGTGTCGTTTGGAGTGAGGCCTTTGAAACTCTGAAGTTAGCTGCGTAGACGATATCATCGACTGCCTTGTGCCAATCTGCTGGCGAGAGAGTCTTGTGAACATCTCTGAATGCGTCACTAAGACGCTCGACGCGTGCCAGGCATTCCACTCTGTCGTTCGACAGGCGTTTCTCATCGAAGAGTATGAGTGCGTGTCCCTTGAGTGCCTCCCAGTCAACGTCAGAATCTGACTGGAGAAGAAGCTTCAGTCTGGCAAGGGGTTCCGTCCAAGATCCTGGAAGGAACATCGTCAGGTAATCAGTGAGTGCTCTGCGGGCCTTCTCACGAACGTCATGTATTGTGCCAATCTCTGGGGTAATCATGATACATCATCGAGTTGTACAAATGATGCCTTATTAGGTCCCACACGGAGTGATAGTGCCCAACTAGCCGAAGATGCCCTTGCCCAAGTACAGGCTGAGCACAATGCTTCCTAGTACAATCACAAGTGATGCAATTCGAAGGGGCCACATGACATATTTGATCTTCTTCTCGTCGTCTGTGACTAGACTGAGCGCATTCTTGAGTATCCTGTCCCCATCTAGGGCGGGCACTGGTAGGAGATTGAGTAAGCCCACAGACACAAGGACTATCCAAGTCCAGAGTAAGATCTGCTGCACATGAAGCACAAAGAGTGGACTTAGAAACAGGTCCCAACCAGGTTTAGGTTCCCAATGGTCAGCCCCTAGAACCCCTATGTACCCTAGAGTCGCGTTGTTTGGATTCGCTGCTAGCACAACGGCCACTGGAGAACCGTCTAGTGTGTGTATCGTCACCTGAGAACCTGCGGTGGTGTTAGCCATGAATGTCCCGACATCAGTCCAGTTGTTGATGTCAGTATCATTCAGGCCCACAATCACGTCACCAATCTGGAGTGCCTCGGCCCCTGGGGTACCAGATACCGTCTCATAGATGTAGGCTCCGTTCGGCTGGTTGAACGCAATCGACATCATAGGGTTGAAGTTCATCATCAGCAGGAATACCACAAATGCTGTGATGAGATTGGCATAGGATCCAGCAGCGAAAAGACGCATTCTGGTCCTTGGACCCACCTCTTTCTCAAAGACCTCATCGTCGGGCTCGACAAATGCACCAAAGATTACAAGGAAGATGAGGATTCCTGAGCTCTTGATGGGGACTTCATCCTTGGATGAGGCCAGACCATGCGCAAACTCGTGTGTAATCAGTGTCACAGCAAGGCCGATGAGCATATACACCATTGGCAGTCCGGAGATAGTGACTCCAGGAATTATCGGCACAACTCCCCCAGCCTCAGCAGGTGTGATGAAGAACTTGAGAAAGTTGTCGGCGAATATGTAGAAACCGAATATCATTCCACCAAATGCCACTACAATACCAACATTCCAGAATGCTCGGGGGAACTTCTTCCCCATTCGTGTGAGGAAGGCGTTCAATCGTTCTGTCCTAATCATCAGGAAGAGTGGTGTGCCTGTATCTATGCCCTTCTCATTCAGTCTCTCAGTGCCTATCATACGTGAAACGATGTAGATTACCGCCCAGAAGCCTACTATGAGTAAGAGAATAGTGACAGGGTCCATGGCCATTCAAGTCCAGAGGGGTGGATAGTTGGCTGGGTCAGGAAGATGGAGATGTTATAATGGTTGCGTACTCGGCCAATGGGATTCTGTGAGACTGCTGTGCATCAGACCCTAAGCTGGACCACAATCCTCATAAAGTGATTAACTTTGGCTACCGCCTGCGTCCAGACATTGGACCAGCAAACCAATTCCAAGCAGGCGGTTCGATAATTGCCGTTCAAGCTAGTGATCTCAGACCCCGAAGAAGGGAAAGCAATTCAGTACGAGTTAGACGACGCAAAGACCAACGCATTAGTTGGTAGGCGCGTGGGGGAGATTGTAGAGGGCGACGTGCTTGGACTGCCTGGTTACAAGCTAAGAATAACGGGCGGAAGCGACAAGTCGGGCTTTCCAATCCGCCCTGATGTGCATGGTAGTGGCAAGAAGAGGATCTTGATTCGCGGAACCCCTGGTTTCAGACCAAAGAGGAAGGGCATTGCGAAGAGAAAGACTGTTCGAGGGAACGAGCTGAGCCCTGACATCCTTCAAGTTAACATGAGAATTGAAGAGAGAGGCAGCACTTCGCTCGAAGAACTTGTCATGCAGAGCGCATAGCTGATTTGAGCGTTTCTTCGAGTTTTCTGGCCGTTTTCGCGGCAGATTCAGTGGGGCAACCACAGACTTCTTAAACGTCATCAGATGCATCTTTTACACGACATAGATGCCATGGAGACCCCCTATGTGTACGAAGGACAGTCAGAGGTAAGCATTGGTACATTAGGCCACGTAGACCACGGAAAGACCACACTTGTTGAGTACCTTACTGGCGAATGGACTGACCGCCACTCGGATGAGGTACGCCGAGGAATCTCAATCAGACTCGGCTACGCGGCGACGACTCTAATGAAATGCACCAGTTGTTCCGAACCAGAAGCGTACACAACTTCGCACCTGTCAAAGGATGAAACGTGCACGAAGTGTGGAGGCAAACTGGAGGTATTGAGAGAGATATCCTTCGTTGACAGTCCAGGCCACGAGTCATTGATGGCAACCTGCCTTAGTGGTGCCAGCCTCATGGATGGCGCAATACTTGTGATTGCCGCCAACGAACCCTGTCCAATGCCGCAGACCTCTGAACACCTTCGGGCCCTTGAGATCATCGGTGTCAAGAACATAATAATCGTGCAGAACAAGATAGAGCTCGTGTCAAAGGAGGAGGCTGTCAAACACTACAGACAGATCAAGAACTTTGTCAAAGGCACCACCGCTGAGAATGCGCCCATCGTGCCGGTCTCAGCGGTCTTCGGAGCCAATACGGACCTTCTCATTCAAAGAATACAGGAGGTAATCCCGACTCCTGAGAGAGATGAGGCCGCGAATCCAAAGATGTTTGTAGCGAGATCCTTTGACATTAACAGACCCGGCACCCTTCCAGACCAGCTGAAAGGAGGTGTGGTTGGCGGCTCAATCGTGCGCGGCGTGCTGAAGGTTGGAGACGAGATTGAGATTGCTCCCGGGGTGAGGACAGACAAGGGATTCAAGTCGATAAGGGCGAAAATCGTGACTCTCCTCTCTGGTAGCGGGAACGACCTGAAGGAAGCGCGTCCGGGTGGTCTTATTGGTGTTGGAACAGCGCTAGATCCAGCTTCTACCCGTGCAGACCGTCTAGTCGGAAGTGTCATTGGTAGGGTCGGGAAGATGCCCAAGACTATTGATAAGATTATGGTCACGCCCATACTCATGGAGAGGGTCGTTGGCATGGAATCGGAGAAAGAAGTAGGAAACCTCAGACTAAACGAGCCGCTCATGCTTGTAGTTGGAACTGCTGCCACTGTAGGGGTCGTTACTAGACTTCATGGAAACGAGATTGAGCTTGAGCTTAAGAGGCCTGTAGCCATAGAGAAGGACCAGCGCGTTGCAATCGGTCGTAGAGTAGAGAGTAAATGGCGACTCGTTGGACACGCACAAATCTGAAACTAGTTAGTGAGTAAAGTGGTGCTACCTGTCGTTGTTGATACGAACTTCATGACGATACCTGCTCAGTTCAGCGTGGACATATTCGCCGAGGCAGAGAGGGTACTAGAGCGAAGATTCGAGTTTGTGATATTACCGTCAGTTGCTAGCGAGATTGAAGCAGGAGCCAGTGATTCCAAGGGGGGTAGTGACAAGCTCGCCTTCAGGATTGCCAAGGACTTGGCCAGCAGATGTAGAACTGTTCGAACTGAGGAGTCCATCTCTGAGTTGCCCGTCGACAATCAGCTTCTGGAATATGCAGTCCAGGTTCAAGGAGTCTTGGCCACTAACGACAAAGAGCTGCGCAATCGCGCAAGAGAACGCGGAGTCCCGGTTCTATACCTCCGTGGAAGAAAACAACTGAAGGTTGAAGGCACCTTGGCATGAGTCCTATTCACAATGTTTTTATGGTTTTCAAATTGAAGCACCGCTGAGCCGTCGGGTCCAGACCAGCGTAGTTCGACTTATGGTCTGATTGTTCTAAGATTGTCCTGTCAGGCAAGGAGCGACTGTAATTGTACTCAGTGGTAACAGTAAGGGATGTTGTCCGGATTCCCCCAAAGGAGTTTGGAGCACCAATAGAAGAAGCCGCGATGGTTCATTTGCGCAAACAGCATGAGAATGTCCTAGACAGGGACATAGGACTCATGATAGCTGTGATTGGCATAGACGAGATAGGTCAGGGCCGGCTCATGCCTGGAGATGGTGCAACCTATCACTCTGTCTCCTATCAAGTTCTTGTCTTCAAGCCAATCAGAGGCGAAATCGTAGAGGGCAACGTGGTTGAACTGATGGACTTCGGCGCCTTCATTCGCATGGGACCCCTTGATGGGCTGTGTCATGTGAGTCAAATCTGCGACGATTTCATCACACAGGACTCGAAGGGTAACGCTCTGCTAGGTAAGGAGACCGGTAGAACCCTCGCTGAGGGGGATAGGGTGAGAGCAAGAATCACATCTATCAGCTTTGAGTCTGGAAACAGATCCGGGAAACTTGGCCTCACCATGAGACAACCGTTCCTTGGGAAGATTGGACCTCAACACTCCTGGGTAGAGGACGACGTAAGAAGCGCTCGTGGGGAGAAACCAAAGAAAGAGAAGAAGAAATAGTGTCGGAGGAATTCCATGGCGAAACTGAGAGCCTGTCGAGCATGCCATTATTTGACCACTGAGGACCAATGTCCCAACTGTAGGGGCACGAGCATGTCCACGTCATACACAGGAATCGTCGTGATTCTTCCTGGGCGTAAACCCCACGATGACCCAAGGAAGTCCTCCTACATTGCAGATCGCCTCAATATCGATAAGCCAGGCAAGTACGCCTTGAAAGTACGATAGGGTCAATGAATCCTAGTCACAGCTTTATTAGACAACCGCTCATTGTAAGTTGGACAAGTGAAACATCGGAGCCTTGTCCACCCAGGAACGGCACTGGGTTCAGCTCCAAGAGTCATATGATTGACCTCGATAATCCGTGTCTGAAGCCCGGTATATGACCCCATATGAATCAGAGGTGGTGAGGTATCCGTACCTCGTGGGAAACTTGATTGGATTTACTGGGGAAGTGGTTCTACGTGCATTGAGAGATTTGCGACAAGTAGTAGTATCGCCGTATAGGGGGTTTAGGAACCTTTTTTAGACAACCCAAGGTCGGATGGCTGACCCACGCTAGAAACCGGTCTAGCCAACACATGTGATGCCGATGAAGGTAGAGATTCTTCAGGAAAGGGAAAACAAGCCTCTTGCTAGGAAAGAGATCGAGTTCAGAGTGGAACACATCGGTGGAACCACTCCTAGCAGGGCGGATGTGAAAGCGAAGATTGTGGCTCACTTCGACGCTGATGCATCCACTGTGGTGATTCGAAACCTTGTTACCAAGTTTGGTATCGGAGTGACAGAGGGAACTGCTAGGATATACACAGACCCTGAACTGATGACGAAGGCAGAGATTCCATACGTCTTGAAGAGGCACGAATCAAAGAAAGAGGGAGAATCATAGATGGGGAGCAGACTCTACAAAGTAGACCCGAAGACAGGCGAAGTAACTGCCCTGAAGAGAACATGTCCACGATGTGAAAAAGGGACGTTCATGGCTGAGCATTTTGACCGATTCGCGTGCGGAAGATGTGGGTATACCGAGTTCAAGCGCAAGGGCAACAAACAGGACAACTGATTCATTCTCCTAGACTGTGTCAATGGCTGTCATTTTGTGCCAACTGCAATGATGAAAGCGGCCTCATTGTCATAGGCACTTCCGTCTAGGTTTCCATAGACTCGAGCTTCTGAGAAGCCTGCGCTCAGTAGCATGCTCTTGAACTCTGCAGCTGAGTATATCCAGTGTTTGAACTCCCATGTGCGAATCTTCCCTCCTCTCTCAATGAAATGCCACTTATTGTGCATCATAGACCAATCATTGACGGCCTTCCTGTCGTATAGAATGAAACCCTTCTCGTATTCGGACCAGTCCGTCGGGCGGAATATCCTAGCGAGTATTTCCTTGCCGAACGACTGATAGACAAATCTTCCTCCTGGTCTTAGAGAGAAGTGAATGTTCCTCAATACTCTCATCTGATCTTCAGGGTCCTCGAAGTAGCCGAAGGACGTAAACATGCTCAAGGTGACGTCGAAGGCACTCTCTCGGCGGAACGATCTCATGTCCTCTAGGACAAATTCAATGTCCAGATTCTCATCGGCCGCGCTTGCCTTTGCTCTTTCCAAGAAGGATTTGGTACGGTCTACGCCTACGACCTTGTAACCTCTTCGGGCGAACTCAAGTGAGTGTCTCCCTATTCCACAGCCGAGGTCAAGGATCTCTTCGTCGGGTTGAATATCTAGGAGTGATGTAAGACCATCAACCTCTTCAACTGCTTGGGCAAA
>JAEORS010000094.1:0-6985 GCA_016840795.1 Candidatus Thorarchaeota archaeon
AGGTGAGGAGTTCAATGTTAGGATGCCTTGCCACCTCCGAAAGCCTTGGTGTAAGAATGCATGCGCTGCAATCCAGAGTTGGGAATGTCTTGTCAAGCATGGCCATAACGCCGCCAATCGACGGCGACTTCTCTACCAAGATCACCCTGTAGTTCTGGTCGGCTATGTCCAGTGCCGCCTGCATTCCGGCAACACCACCGCCGATGACCATCGCAGTCTCTGAGGGCAGTAACTCTTCGAAGACGACCTTCTCTCCTGCTATTGTCATTTCTTAGCGCCTCCTTTCTTTGTGGCCTTCTTACTCCCGGCTTTCTTCTTGGTAATCTTGGGCGTTGCCTCCCTGGTCTTGGCAGTCTTCTTGGCTGTCTTGACAAGAGGGCTGGGTCCGAGTCTCCTTACTGTTTCGGTCATTTCCGTGATGCCGTCTGCCCATCGCTGACCCTCGGAGGCACTGGCCCAAAGAAGTTTCAGTCTATCTGGGTGAAGTCCCATGACCGTCATAGCAGACTCCAGGGCATGATACCTCACTAGTGTCCGGTAGTTGCCTGTGCTGTAATGACAGTCTCCGATGTGACAACCGCTAATCATCACACCATCAGCTCCGTTCTTGAATGCCTCGAGCACCATGGAGGGTCAACACGTCCAGAGCACATCAGCCGTATGACCTTCGCACTGGTTGGATACTGTATTCGGGATATCCCGGCAAGGTCTGCTCCTCCATAGCTGCACCAGTTGCATGTGAAGGCTACAATGTTGGGTTCAAATCTGGTACTCACGGTGTCACACCTCCTTTCGCGCGGGCCGCAGCTTCTACTTGCGGCATGACCTGATCCTTGCGATAATGTCTCATATCGATTGCGTTTTGTGGACAACCGCCAGCGCATGTACCACATCCTTGACACAGTTCGAACATGACTCTGCGTTCCTCCTTCTCTCCTGTGATTGCACCATACGGACATATCTCATTGCAGAGTCCACAGTCAATGCAACTAGCGGTATCAATGTCTGCGTAGATGGGCTCAACCTCAAATTGGCCGGGTGCCATTAGGGACTGAGCTCCAGCTGCTGCGGCCTTTCCATACGCAACTGCCTTTGGAATGTCCATTGGTCCAAGACAAGCCCCTGCAAGGAATACTCCGTCCCGAAAAGAATCCACCGGTCTCAGTTTGGGATGTGCTTCCATGAAGAAGCCGTATTCTCCAACAGAAACGTTCAGCCTACGAGCCAACTCTGGGGTATCCTTGTTTGGATGGAGTGCCGAGGCCAAAACGACCAGGTCAAATGTAATCTCGAGTCTCTCTCCCGTATACAGATCTTCTGCTAATACCTTGAGTGACTTGGTTTCAGGGTCTTCCTCTATCTCAGAAGGCCGTCCCTTGATTACAACGACCCCCATCTCGCGTGCTCTTCTGTACAGCCCCTCGTAGCCTAGGCCATGCGTTCGAACATCAGTGGCAAAGATGGCGACTTCCGTCTGGGGGTATTTCTCCTTGATCTGAGTTGCTTGCTTGAATGAGTTCTCGCATCCATAATAACAGCAATAGTCTTGTCCCACTCTTCGGTCACGACTACCAACACACTGCACGAATGCTACGTTCCTCGGTGTTTCTCCGTCGGACGGACGTTTGACCTTTCCGTACGTTGGACCGGCCGCGTTTGTCAATCGCTCCAGCTGCACGTTCGTGATCACGTTGTCAAGAACGCTGAAACCAAACTCTCTGGTGGCTGATGGGTCATAAATGTCGAAACCAGTGGCAACTACAATTGTGCCTACTTCAATCTCAGTTATCTTATCCTGCATGTCGTAGTCAATCGCTCCCGTGGGACAGACTTTGGCGCAGACTCCACACTTGCCTTGGGTGAGCATGCGGCAGTTCTTGGGATCAATTGTGTAGGCGGAGGGGACCGCCTGTGGGAACGGCCTATAGATTGCCTTCCTTTGGGCCAGGCCAAACTCATACTCATTTGTGACCTTTGAGGGACACTTGGTTTCACAAAGACCGCATCCGTTGCATTTGTCAAGGTCGATATACCTAGACTTCTCTCTGACCCTTATTGTGAAGTTACCTACGTAACCCTCAACGCTCTCAACCTCACTATATGAGAGAAGATGGATTCTGGGGTGACGGCCGACTTCAGACATTATTGGACCAAGAATGCAGATAGAGCAATCGTTCTGAGGGAAGACCTTGTCCAGCAGAGCCATTTGACCACCGATAGTGGGTCGTTTCTCGATGAGGTAGGTATCGAATCCTGCGTTAGCCAAATCTAGTGCTGCTGAGATTCCAGCAACGCCAGCTCCGATGACTGCAGTCTTTTGAATTACTGGTACCGTTTGACGTTGGAGTGGCTCAAGCATCTTGACTCGCTGGACGGACATGGCGACCAGACCTTTGGCCTTCTTGGTGGCCTTCTCCTTCTGGTCCATGTGACACCAACTCACATGCTCCCTCAGGTTCACTTGGTCGTAAAGATAGGGGTTAAGGCCGGCCTCCTCAACACAAGCCCGGAAGACAGGCTCGTGTGTCCGTGGCGTACATGAAGCCACTACTACCCTGTTTAGCTTGTGTTCCTTTATGGCGTCCTTGATATTCTCTTGTCCGTCATCAGAACAGGCGAACAGTAGGTCGTCGGAGTGCACTACACCCGGTAGTTTTCCGGCAAACTCTGCTACATCTGGACAGTCAACGGTTCCAGCTATGTTCAATCCACAGTGGCAGACGAACACTCCAACCCTGGCTGAATCATCACTCATCATGCTTCACCTCCCTCTTTGGCGGTCATCTTCAACTTCGCTACCAGCTTGGATGTGCTGACAGTATGCTGTTGAAGTCCAATCTCCTTTGGACTGAAGCCAAATGCCAATGCAAGGACCTGTGGATAGTGGAGAACGGGAATATCCAGATCCTCAATGCCATACTTGTTCTTGATTATCCTCTGACCCATATCGTGCTGAATGTGGCAGAGAGAGCAGACCGTCACGAGGCTGTCAAGATCGGCCTCATTTGCGTCCACTAGGCGCTCCTTCAAGACATCATCAGCAAGGTCATCATCCGTGCCACGCAAGAGCCCTCCACAGCAACGATGGCGACCTATGTATTGTTTAGATGTCGCCCCAACTCCTTCGATAATCTCATCGGCAAATGTTGGACGCTCAGAGTACTCTATGTTGAGTAGTTCATGAGGTTTGAGCATGTGGCACCCGTAGCGGAGGCCCAATTCGATGCCATCCAAGTTACGGACCATCTTGCTCTTTATGACATCCATGCCTATGTCAGTGTAGAGGAAATCCACTAGGTGACGGGCCTCAACCGTTCCATCATAGCGAAGTCCCGCGCTTCGAAGAATGTCCTGAATGCGCTCCTTTACTCCAGGATACTTCTTCATCGTATGATTCACTCTTTTGTACGAGTGGAAGCAACCGCTGCACGGAGTCAAGAGATCTAGCCCCATCTGCTCTGCCTTGGCCAGATTCCTTGCGGCAAGCGCGAGGCTAGTTGTAATATCCAGCGACTGCATCCAGAAAGGTGCGCAACACGTTTCATTGGGTATGTCTACGATTTCAACACCCAAGTGGTCAAGCACCTTTCGCGTCGCGGCTTCATAACCTAGCAACGACCTTCGTGAGGGCACCAAGCATCCCCAGGCAATCGCCATCTTCATTCTGACATGTCCCTCCCTGTGTAGATAGCAAGGATCTTGTCAAAGCCTGCAGCAGAGAGTATCTTAGTGAGTTCTTCCATGTCTGGCTCTTGAAGCTCAGGCAGACCAAGCTTCTCGCGCATCCTCTGTACGGAGTGTGTCACTGGCGTGACTCTCCCATGCTGCGAAACTGTGCGAGCCATGTCGAGATATCCCTGTGATGCATGACCCTCCCTGACAGCCATATTCCTAAGAATCGTCACTACATCGGTGAAATTCACTTCCTGGACACACCGCTCTTCACATGTGAAGCAGGCGGCACACATCCAGATGTCATCGCTTGATAATACAAGATCTTTCAGGCCCAGTAAAACGTTGCCCAGTACTTTCCGAGGTCTGTAGTCGGTCACTGCTCCAACTGGACAGCCCCCGCTACAGGCACCACATTTCAGGCATCTCAGGAGTCCTTCGCCACCGAAGTGACCGGCCACTTCGTACTTGAATTCCCGGTCCACATCTTCGTCGCGGATTGGAACATCGTCCTTCTGGGTTCTGACTTCATGCGTTTGTCCCATGTTCGTCACCTAGTACTAGCAGCTCGGATTCCCTGGAGGGCTTACCATTGTGTCGAGGTACAGTCAGCAAATGCGATCGATGACGCACGGCAGCGGCAGAGCCAATGCCACGCTTTCTAGGTCCTACGTACTCCTGGGGTTCCGTGTTCGAAACCAGTATATCAACCAAGAAGCGTTCGACTGAGTGATTATATCTCTGACGATTTTGAAAAGGCCCGCGCCGATGCTTTCTGGTTTCGAAATCGAACACTTAGAGAATCCCTAGTGTCCAAACCGTTCATCCCACGATAAATCTGTGACAAACACGTTCTGTGGCCAAGACTTTGCGATTTTACTCTCGTTTTCGCTTTTCCATGTCCGGCATACTAACCTCGGATGAACAATGTAAACGAAATCGTACACATCCAGAGTGGTTAGCTTGTGATCTTTGATGAGCAGACTCTAACATTGTCAGCTGATTGGATGCACGATTTCAATCATGAGTTGATAGAAAACGGAATATACTTGCGGCAGGGTTCTCATAGACAACTCTAGCGTACCACATAAGAGGGGGACACGCATCGGCTCCTAGAACACTATGACTAAACAGACCCCTCTGGAGCTGGTTGAAGGAACACTGAGTTATCAGGAAACTAAGAGGGCTCCAGTGGTCCCCTTGGTAGGTCTGTTCTCATCTACAGTTTCGAGTTTCTCAGTCGAGAGTCTTGTGCACGATCCTCAGAAACAGGCTGAGTCTCAGCTACTTGCCCTTGATATGTTTGGATATGACGGTGTCTTTACATGCATGGACTTGACTGTGGAGGCAGAGGCGCTTGGTGCTGAAGTAGTGTTTGAGAACCGTGCTTTTCCCTACGTCAAGGGTCATCCTGTGGAAGATGCAAGACGGTTGGAGGACCTAGCACTTCCTCCAGTAGAAGACACTCGCATTTCCATCTTTGTTGACGCCGCTAGGATACTTTCCGAGAAACTGCTGGAAACCCATCTTGTCAGCAGCTACGTCATAGGCCCATTCACGCTGGCAGGCCACTTGCTTGATGCTGAGCGTCTGCTTGAGATCTCAATTGAGGAACAGGAACTGGCGGTAGATATAGTCGGACATTGCGAGGAAATCCTCCGACCAGTACTTGACGCTTACGCTGAGGCTGGTGTTCACAATATCGTGATACTTGAGCCCACTGCTAGTACGAGCATCATTTCTCCCCGCTTCTTTGAGAAGTTGTCAAAACCCTTTCTGAAGAGCATGGTTTCAAGGATTCACTCTCGCGGCTGTCGAGCAACAGTTCACATCTGCGGAAGGACTCAAAGGATTGTACACCACATGTGTCAGACAGGAGCTGATGCGCTCAGTCTGGACTCTGCAGTTGATTTGGGAAACGCAATCGAAACGGCTAACGGCCGAGCAGCGATCATTGGGAATGTAGATACATCTCTTCTCCTGACTGGGAGCACTCATGACGTTCGGACAGCGGCAGAGGAGTGCTTGGCCGCCTCATCAGGAAGAGGGGGCCTCATCTTGAGTTCGGGCTGCGACCTTCCCATTGAAACCCCGCTTGAGAACGTCGAGGTTCTTGTCCGCACAGGCAAGGGTGAGGAATAAGCGATGGAGGTTGGTGCATCCTGCAGCTCGGCCTAGATGCCTATTCAATTGGAGTACTTTCTGGATTGCTCGCCACGCTCTTCTTCGGAGTATCAAATGTCATCTACCGTGCAATGAGCGAAGACATTCGGGTGCTAGACATCAACGCGCTAAGGATTTGGGTCAGTCTTCCTCTTGCATTCCTAATCGCCGTTCTTCCAATCCGCCCTACCATTCTGCAGATACCCGCAGAATCATGGTTGCCTCTGAGCTTTTCAATGATTGTTGGGATTGTAGCAGGAGATGGAATGTACTTCATGAGTCAGACACGGATTGGTGTTGCGCGAGCCTTTCCGATTGCTATGAGTTACCCACTGCTCGTATATGCTCTCACTGCTGTCTTTCTGGGCGAACCAGTCATACCAATGAGAATAATCGGAGTCATTCTTACTGTCTTCGGAGTTGGTTTGATTGCAAGGCGGCAAGTCAGTGATGACGAAGCTCCCAGACTCAAGGGTGAGGAAGGACTTGGTATTGCACTGGCCTTTGGCACGGCACTTCTGTGGGCTGTGGGAGATACAGTGTTCCAGTTTGGGCTAGTCAATGTTGACCCAATTGACGGAAACCTTGTACGGATGATAGCGGGTTCTGCAGTGCTTCTTCCTGTTGTCGCGCTTTCCTTCAGAGGTCCTCGGCAGGTACCCACGAGAAGGATAGCATCATTGGCGCTTATTACCGGAATCTTCGGAATGGGTGTTAGCCTGCTTCTCGGCACTGTGAGCGTGAAAGAAATCGGGGCGACAGCCACATCGGTGCTGCTCGCGTCGGCCCCGCTATTCACTACTCCCCTCTCAATCTACTTCTTGAAGGAGAAGCTAACTCGCAACGTAGCCGTAGGAACCATTCTTACTATCATAGGGGTTTCGCTTGTCATCATCTTTCATGCCTAGGATTGTGCCTTAGCTTCGTATATTCCTTCAATCACCAAGAAATAAGTAGAGGCACTAGTTCTATCCTTACGACATCTAGGATGTGATTCGGAATGGATGAGAAGCATGTTGAACTCCTTAGGTCTCTAGGCATAAAGGACATCGACAAGAAGAATGCGAAGGACAGTGCTTACTGGATTGACAGAGCCAACAGTCATCAGGCAGTAGCGACTCAGAATCGTGAGGTGTACAACGTCATCGAT
>JAEORS010000095.1:0-6931 GCA_016840795.1 Candidatus Thorarchaeota archaeon
TCTTCGATTAGAACTTTGAGAACTCTTGATCGTACGGGGTCTGATTCAATTATCCCCTTCAGTGGGGCTAGATTGATAGGACGAAGGTTTGCGGGCTCAGTTTCTGGTCTAGAGTACCGACTTGAGTGCATATCTTCCTTGAGGGCCCTGAAATCCATTTTTGACTAGCACCGATACAGGTTCCACATAGTATCTTTTGAACCGAAGTATTATCGAGAGAATCGATTGTGCACGCTAATGCACAAGTCTTATGAACTGCTCATTCCGATTTTGATGTGAGTGGAAATGAGTGCGCGAAACGCCCTGACCAACCTATTTACCAAGGGATTTGAGAATCCGTCTGACTTACTTTGTTGTGCCTTTGGCCTCAGAAGCACAGAGATTGATACTTACTTTGCACTGGTATCAGGGCCGAAGACTGTGAAGCAGATTGCCACTCTCATAGGTCGGGATCGAAGCACTGTACAACGTGTGATTCAGAAACTTGTAAAGAAAGGCCTGATAGAAGGTGAGGAAAGGGCATTCGATAGGGGCGGTACCTACAACGTCTATAGCGCGATTTCTCCGGACGAAGTGAGAGAGGAGATTCTAGCCAGGCTAGAACGATGGTACGAAGAGACCAGAAGGTTCTTGTTAGACCCGTGGCCGGAGCCTCCTGGCTGAATCCCTCTAAACGGGTTGGTCTGATATGAGGTCGATTCCACTTCAGCAGAACACTGTTGCTTTGGCAACACTCTCAATGCTTGCCGCCCTTGGGATTGTGGTAAGGATGTTTGTCAGGATTCCAGTGATTCCCGGTCTGCTTGACCTCACCCCTGGGTTTCTATTCTCGGAACTCGGAGGAGTCATTGGAGGTCTACCAGGAGGTGCACTGGTTGGTGCCGTTGTGGGTCTTGGAGGCGCAATGGCCGGTGGAGAGCCGCCGCTACTTCCTATGATTGGTAACATCTGCCTAGGCGTCGGTACCGGATACGCAATTCACTTGCGGTCGAGCAGGGATAGTTTCGTCTATGCTACAATGGTTGTCCTTGGTGGTGGAATAATTGGGGGATTCATCCCAAGCATGACGATATTTGCTGCTGTCACCGAGTCAATTGAGGTCACTCTGCTATTTGCCACAATAGACATGCTGCAGGCATTTCTGTGGGCGTTTGTCGCATTGTTGGTGGAACGGCTTCTAGTCCGGCCATTAGTCGGCCACTACCTATATCCAGAAATGGAATCTTTTGACTTACAGGAAGTGAGGGAAGACCAATGACCGAAAGAACTGTGACAATCGACATTCAGAAGGATCTGTTCGGGGCCAATGAAGAGGCTGCAGCACAGAACGCAGAGCTGTTCAGTCAGAATGATATTCAAGCTTTCGACATTATGGGTTCCGTTGGGACAGGCAAGACCCAGCTCATAGAATCATTATGTGAGAAGCTTAAGGGGAGATACAAGATTCTAATGGTGGCTGGTGACTTGGCGACCACAATCGACGCCGATAGAGTTGCCGCTCACGGCGTAGATACCGTTCAGATCAACACGGGTACCGCATGTCATCTTGATGCAAGGATGTTGAGGGTCGCACTGACAGATATCAATCTCACCGAGTATGATCTGCTGTTCATAGAGAACGTTGGAAACCTCATATGTCCGGCAGGCTATTCCCTTGGCGTTAAGAAGAAGATAGTAGTGGTCAGCGTCACAGAAGGTCCGTATATGGTGAGGAAACATCCCTTGACTATCAAGAGAGCAGACATGATAGTGATAAACAAGATTGACCTTGCGGAGGCAATCGGATTCGACGTTGATATCCTCGTTAAGGACGTTCGAGAAGTAGATACTAGCATTCCAGTGTTCACGATCAGCTCCAAAACAGGAGAAGGATTGGACGATATGATTAGCGCCTTAGAACTCTAGTCATCGCCATCGTTCTCTATCCGCTTCACAAGTGCCGATTTCACGCCATCAATGTGTCCAGCACCGAGGACGGCAACGATTCTTCCTTTGATATCTTTCAGGATCGTGTGCAAGGCCTTTGCCACGTAGAGATCTCTCTGATGAATCAGGGCATCTGCAAGACCCGGAAAATCGGACTCAAACTGAGTCATCAGGTCCTCGATGGCACCATCTTGTTTCAACATGCTGAGGAGGTCTGTTCCTGAGCCGTCCTCAATCTCCTTTGTCGCATCCGGCATTAGATTCATCAGTCTATAGATCTCGTCGAGTGGTACCTTCATTATTGCCTGCATAGTCACTTGGATTGGTCTGTCTACGAGTGCAATCTTCGCGCCTATCTCCTCTCCCTCTCTGATTGCCGCAAGCATCTCTGCTCCCACACCAGCTCCAGTCATCTCGGCCAAGCTCTTCTCAAGCAATGCCAGGTGCTCCATCAGATTCTGGACTGCATCACCTGTGGGGGGTGGTATCCAATTCTCCATTTCCTCGTCAGGGTTCAATAGTTGCTGGTATCGATTGTGATCAAGCTCGACTGCCACGACCTCCGGTTGAATCTCCCTCACTGCTTCCCTTGCCCGCTCCACGCTCTCTTGATCGGTATGAATCACTGATACGAAGACGATGCGGTCCAAATCATCGGCCAACTTGCAGACTCTCAATGTCGGACAGTGGCTACCCATCTTTTCACTGTTTTGACTAGAGTTCTGAGTTCTATGAGTGTTCAAGTCATGCAGTAAACGTGTACGTCAGAATCAGCGTCCCATGATGTCACAGACCAACTTCTAGAGGTGCAGGAAGCTTTTTCATGAACGATACGTGTACTGCAGCCAGTTGTCTCAACTACGGGGGCTAGATAGGTTGAAGGCGGAACTGAATCGAACATTTGCGAAGCTTCTGAACCCACGTATGAGTGCAGGACTCATAATGCTTCATTGTCTTCTCAATCCCCTCAAGGGAAAGCCCTTGGGGGCAGGAGAGGTACGAGAGGTAGTAGACCGTCAGATGAAAGAAAGGAAGGTCTCGAAGCAGTCGATTACGAACATTGCACGCAGGCTTGAGGAGGCCAACATCATCGATAGAGAGAAGGGATACTCCGTGAACTACGGATACCTAATCTCAATGCTACTTCAAGTCATGATGGAAATGTCCAAACGCATGGATGACCTCGAGGATGAGCTTAGCAGTCTCAAGGAGTCAATTGGTTCTCCAGCCTAGTCTGGAGGAATCGTTGTCGACGCACGATCTAGGTCGTTGAAGAAGGCGTTTAACGCTCCCGTAGATACATGCGGCATGACTACAACTCTAATCGTAGGAGGAATCGGGGATGTCGCCATACGCCACCCCTTCGTTTCCATCTCCTTTACAATCATGTCTAGCGGCACTTCTTTGCTCTCGATGCCGAGAATGTTCATGACTGGGTCTACTGCCAGACTTAGCAGAGGGTTGTCATCAACTCTCTCCTTTCCAAGCATCGTTCGATTCATACAATCTCGAACAATCTTCCTGTATCCCTCTCTTCCAAGGTGCTTCATGATTGCCCATGTGGCAAGCACCGGCGCCGCTGGCCGTGTCCCTAGAACTGTTGCTTGAGTTGCACTTGCTCCTGACAGGTACGGGGCCTTCTTCGTGATAGACCTCAGATGTTTCTTCAACCTGAAAATCATACATCCTGCTGGAATGGGCGCGAGCCCCATCTTGTGAGGGTCAATGCTGACACTCGTCACACCGTCGACCTCAAAATCGAAGGCATCAGTTTGCCAACCCATCTCCCTGAGAAAAGGCAGCACAAATCCACCGAAGGCAGCATCCACATGAAGTGGTATCTTGTGTTCAGATGCAATCTCACCTATCTCATCAATCGGGTCAACCTGACCAAGGTATGTCGTGCCGGCTGTGGTAAAGATTCCAATGGTGTTCTTGTTTACCGCCTTCTCAATCGCCCTGGGCACCGCTCTGTATTGTTTGTCGACTCTTGTCTTGACGACCTTTACTCCAAGCAGCCATGCCGCCTTGTCGACCGACGAGTGAGTTGTTCTAGGTGTAATGATCTCCGGCTTCTTGACTCTTCTCTTCATGACCTCACGTGCCGCCAACATTGCCAACAGGTTGGATTCTGTGCCTCCAGAGGTTGTAGTCCCATATGGATAGTCTAGGTGAAGAAGGTCACCAAGCATCTCGATGACCTCATTCTCTACTTGGGCCGAGCCTTTGAAGGTATGAAGACGGCCAGCATTCTTCTCCAGAGTGTTCGTGAGGATTTCTGTGCTGAGAGGATGAGGTATCGTGGACATAGATGCTACTGGATGACCATAGAAATACGTTGAATCTCTCTCGAGCAACAGATTGAGCCTTTGAATCACAGTTTCTCTGTTCATTCCCTGTTCTTCGAACATGATTCTCGCCTCATGGGTCTACTGTTGAGTCTGAGGAGCCTAGTAGAGAGTGTATAACCGTTACGATACTGAGAATGAATTATCATAGCCGCATGTAATTGCATGGATAAGCTAATAAGCCGAAATCCGTGAGCGTCCCTTCGCCACTCTTAGGCATGGCCCGTGTGGTGTAATGGTAACATAGAGGACTGTGGATCCTCTGCCGCGGGTTCGATTCCCGCCACGGGCCCCATCTAGTTCTGCATGTCATTGTCCTACACGCTATCGACTATCCCGGGCGCGTCAGCATGTTTCTGCTTTGAGAGCAAGGCTTATTTGGATGATGTTAGAAATATATAACGTTAGAAATAGTTAACATGAAGGTCGTGTCATGAGGATAACCAGTGTGAGCTATCTTGGTCTTCTCGGTTTCTTAGGTTTCCTTGGGTTTCCCACAGGAAACCTCGCATTCTTCGGATTCTTTGGCTTTTTTGGGTTCCTGAGTGCATTGGGCGGAAGAGGAAGCGACGAGAGAGTTGACCAGAATGTGAATCGCGCCTCCAGAAACGCCTTTCTGGTCATCAACCTAACGTTGGTCTTCTCTTTGGTGTACACTGCGATCCTACTAACTTTGGATGCACTACCTTTTGCGTTTGCACTTCTCTTCGTCAGCAGTATCGTGAGTTTCATCGTTTCATACATCTACTATGATAGAAGAGGGGACTGACACTCTTGATGAAGACCAGAATGAAAGAGCTTAGGAGCGAACAAGGTCTTACGCAAGAAGAACTCGCAAGAATGGTTGGTGTGCGCAGGGAAACCATAGTCTTCTTGGAAAAGGGCAAATACAATCCCTCTCTGAGGCTGGCCCACAATGTTGCAAAAGTCCTGAAGTCGAATATCGAGGAGGTATTCATATTCGAGGACTAGTGTAGTGCAATGATGTAGGTCAGTGTCGCACCATCTGCCCTTCTACTGAGCATTCAGATCTGTTTCATCCTTAGATTGGAACTGACTACGGACGCTTGGTGTCAGAAGATAGAAAATGATCACTGCTCCTGGTGCTAGGTTCACTAGGTTCCGAAAGACTTGAGGCGGATCAAACCAATTTGCTCCAAGGATGAAGCTGATTAGTCCCAGCGCGAACACCACGATAGTCCCCGCCCAAGCCCAATGAGTATGATTGCCAAGTTCCCATCCAAGGATGATGACAATGATTCCTCCACCTATAAGGAGGAATCCAAAGAGGCTCATGGACAATATGAAACTGATCAGGCCGAGGTAGGTGAATGCGATGCCCCACACGATCTGCAGAGCTACTAGGATATCCACGCCCATTCGAGACTTTGGCATCCTTCCTTTCTCCATACTTTACACAGTTTCTATTTAGTCAATGGACTTGTGGGCTTAAAACCATACTCACAACGGGTCCGATATTCTTCTGACTCACACATCGGAATGGTCTAGCTCCTTTTTTAGTCAGTTGTTCATCATAGGATAAGAGCACTGTCGAAGAGGTAAGGAGATGGACGACAGCGCAGATCCTTACGAAGTTGTACCCTTCCCAAGGAACCGAATCATACTGATTGACAACATGGAGTTGAGTGCTCACAAGCATCACGTCAAGGGTCTCTTTGAGTTGGACGTGGCCGAAGGCCGCAGAATTATCCAGTCGCAAAAGGAGAAGACAGGCAGCGACATCTCCTTTACGGCGTGGATAGCAAAATGCGTGGCTCAAGCAGTCACAGAACACAAGCATGTACATGCACTCAGAAAGGGAAAGAAGGAGCTAATCATTTTCGACGACGTAGATATCTCAATCCCAGTGGAGAAACGACATAGACGGGAAACGACCCCCTATCCTACTGTCATCAGGAAAGTGAACGAGAAGTCAGTCTTGGACATTACTGAAGAGATACGCCTCGCTCAGGGCAAGGAAAGCGATGAGCAGCTAGAGATTGAGGGCCTAGAGAAGAGATCTCTGACGATGCGGCTCAGTAAGTACTTCCCTTCATTTCCCAGGTTTCTTAGGAACATCGTCTACAGACAGCTCAAGAACCCGTTCTTCGTGAAGAAGACCTTGGGAACTGTTATGGTCACATCAGTGGGAATGTTTGGTCACTCAGGTGGTTATGCCATTCCTATAGCACCACACCCACTGATAGTAACGATTGGAGGTATCGCGAAGAAGCCGGGCATAGTTGGCGACAAGATCGAGCCACGCGAGTATCTCAGCATCACAGTGTCAGTTGATCACGATACTGTTGATGGGGCACCGGCTGCCAGATTCACTAGGAGATTCTCGGAACTTGTGGAGTCTGCGTTTGGTCTAGAGGGTCTTGTCTAGAAGATGCTCCCTTCAGGTTTTCTTCGTGAATCCGCCGTGGTGGAAGTCAATCTTGCATTCCAGATTCAGTCGTTCGCAGTGTTCCACGATTTCTTCCTCTATGCCATCCCAGACTGTGGGGTCCCTTCTTACCGAGTTGTAGTACTCTGACAAATCGGGGTAGTGTTCTGCAATCATGCTCATGATGCGAGGGACATTGTGACCCCGGAAATTGAGGTTCTCGAAATGGAACTCTCTCGTGATTGGTCGTGCAGTTTCGATAATTAGC
>JAEORS010000096.1:0-6906 GCA_016840795.1 Candidatus Thorarchaeota archaeon
TGCGGTCCTTCTTCGCTCAAGAAGCAGGTCAGCAGTTTCGAAGCCAATGTCGAGCATTTCGCGTCCGGCCTTGATGATCTTCGTTGCCGTAGTTTCACCTATGGAACCTGCCGCCGCCAGTTCGGCAGGCGAGGCGACTGCTATAGATTCAACACTCTTGTATCCCGCTTCTGAAAGTCGCTTCGCAATCGCGGGACCTACGCCCGGGAGGTCAGTGACATCCAAACCTGAGACTCCTTCGTCACCCAGGTCAGTTTTATCCTCATCAAGTGTGTTATCTTCAAACTCTTCGTAGTCTATATCATCTGCTTCCTCTGAGTCGTCCGCCTGTTTCCGGGGTGCCATCTTGAAGACCTCCCTCAAATGTCTGACGTCCATCGCGCGTAGATTGCCAGACACGTGAACATGCTGTAGTCCCTCTTCTGGGTATAAAAATGGCACTAGTGGAGCTTCCGACTGACGCAATCTTATGGCAATGAGGCCAAAAGAATGTCCATCAGCGATGTCTAGGCCTCAAACCTCCTTGGCTATATCCAAGCATCAGTTTCCATTCGCTCTTAACTTTGATTAACTGAGCCGTGTGGCAGGATACTTACCTGATAGTGATAGGAGGCATATCAAGGAGACTCAGCCGCTCTTGCCATCAACATACGGACTTTGACTGGTCGTTGAACGTCCAATGAACCTAGGTTCTCTAGGACAAGTCTCTTCGCCGAAAGAGTAGGGTTGATATGAGAATGCTCATCAGAGCTATCACTACCAGTAGTATTCCAGAGCTGGTCGGGGTCCACTCAGGTATTGAATATGAGTAGTCAACAAACTGTGTTCCTACGTGAAGTATATGCCCTGAAATCGAGAAGGCTGCCCCTCCGAAAAACACTGCAAGAACGCCAAGAAGCTGTTCATAGAGAGTTATCACGACCCCCCAGATTAGAGGTCGCTTCAGTGCCACGCCCAGGAGAATGAATAGGGCACAGTAGACTGCGCAGCAAATGGCACATACTCCCCAGAAGCCAGTCAGCAGTTCTAGTGGAACCGGTGCATATAGACTGAGTGTTACGTAGAACCCACTTGTGACTATGATAGCTACTAATGTGCCCGCTATCACAGTCGCAAGATATCTCCAGATCAGTATTTCGACTCGCCTAACCGGACGACTTACGAGTTGTACGATTGTGTGAGATTCAATCTCATCTGTCAGAGCCGCGGTGCCCAGTAGTAGGCCGAATAGCGGGATGAGCAGAGAGATGTACATCGATTGAGTAAGGTCAATGAAGAAGGTTTGAGCAGGATACGGTTCGGTTGGGACCTGGCCTGAGAGAATCAACACAGGCACAGGAAGAAGACCAAGAAGTGTTAGGACATGGCTCTTCCTATCCTTGACAAAGGCCTTGATGAAGATCCAGAATATGCTGATGCCTCTTGCTAGCAGATTCTGGACAGAGCTCGCAAACCTGGGTTGTGTCGCTGAGATTTCTACTGTTTCTGTTCCCATCCTTCTCACCTCACTCTATCAAGAATTCAAACAGCCGTTCAACGCTCTCTGAGAGCGTGTCCATTTGAAGAAACGTGGCCTTCCTCTCTACTGCAACGCGTACAAGTTCGTCGTAGAAGATTTCTGGTTGGGGAGTAACCACTCTGCATTCAACCAGACCGTCCTTAGCGTCTGTCAACGTGAGGGATCTCACTATACCTTCTAGCTCCACAAGCCCGCTGGCAATCTTCTTCATATCATCTTGGGTGGATGTGAACTGAATCTCATGCGGATACTGGAAGAGTAGGCTTCGTATCTTCTGGGGGTTCCCTTCTGCTACTGTCTGACCTCGATGTATCAAGGTGATTCTATTGGCCAAGTGTTCCAGTTCTTCAAGCACATGACTGGAAATGAGAATCGTGACCTCTCTGTCCGTGTTGATCTTCTGTAACAAATCCATGATTGTACGACGGCCTAAGGGGTCCAGACCTCCTAACGGTTCGTCGAGAACCAATAGTTCGGGTTGATGTGCCAGAGCCGCAGCTATCTTGGTTCTCTGTTTCATACCCTTTGAGAGAGCCGAAACCTTTCTGTCAACGAACTTGGCCATCCCGACATCGGAAATCGCTCTATCAACAAGCTCGTTGATTCTCTTGTCTCTTGGTCTGTTGATTTTGGTGAGCATCCTCACAGAGTCTTTGACTGTTGCCCATGAGTACAGGTCATCATGTTCGGAGACGTAGCCTATTCTCTCCTTCACGCGAACATTGTCATACGGGTTCTCACCGAAAACGAGCGCACTTCCGCTATCAGGTCTTGCAAGTCCTGTGATGATTCTGATAGTGGTGGTTTTTCCTGCTCCGTTCGGACCAACAAAACCGGTGATGGATCCCTTCTTTACTGACATGTCGAACCTGCTGACTGCGACAACCTCGCCATACCTTTTGGAAGCTTCCTCGATTTGAATAACCGCCATTAGGTATCCCTCCTGAAGATGGTCATCATGAGTGCCAAGACTCCGAGGAGAAGTACGACTCCGACGGCTCCCACTACCATTATGGCTTCAACTCCGATTCCGTCAAAGAAATTCAATGCATAGCCATTTACTGTTACGTCTGCATATCCGAGAGAAACCGCTCCCAACAGCGACAGCACCCCGATGAAGTCTAGCAGAAGGAGAGGGGATTGCGATTGATTCCAAGACAGCGCGACTGCTGTGTAGAAGCTTGACATGACTACCGCTGCTATGAAGAGAGAGAGAGTTGCAACTGCTCTTCTCTTTGTTAGACTTGATAGGGCTATTGTGAGCAGACTTACAATCACTGCAGATAATAGTGTGAAACCTATGGCCCAAAGCAGCAAGTCCAGGCTAGCGAAGATGTCGGTTCCCAGACCATAGTTCAGCAAGAAGTATTGAATGACTGCTGGCAACATGACGACAATTCCTGAAAAGAGGACAAGACTAGCCAGTTTTCCAATGACGTACTCAAACCTGGAGATACGAGCGAAGTAGACCTCGGTAGTCCTGTGGAGCTTATCATCTGCGATTAGACCTCCGCCCACCATCGCCATTAGGAGTAGCCACATGAAGCTAATCCCTCCAGAGGTAAGTGAAAGGGGTAGGAACAGACCAATCGGCCCAAAGATGTCTTCCGGAATTACGCTCACACGATTTACGACTGCGACCATGCCGATAACTGAGTCCGCATATGAGTGGCGGAAAAGAGCACCAATATCGAGCCCGGGATTTATGAATGGTGAGAACATCGATATGACGATGATGACCAGGTCCTGTGCCAAGATGCTGAAGAACATGAAGACCAAGAGCACCTTCGTGAAACCAGAACGTCGAATCGATTCGAATAGGTTGAACCAAGCGACAGCGATTATTCTGACCCAACGGGCTTGTCTAATACCTGTGAAACGCCTGAACCCAAACTTCCGAACGTAGCTGTCTTCAGTCTGCTGCTCACTCATTCCATATCACTCCTCCCTTCAACCATTGATATGAATACGTCTTCAAGTGTCTGGGTCTTTCGTCCCAGGTACCGAAGACTCACAGATGAGTCACTGTTGACTTCTTCAAGTACAATAGACTCTATGTCATCCGACTTTCTTACGTCTATGAATGCGCCTTCTTCTTGGACTTCCAGACCGCGCGCTGTCAGCTTCTTGGCAAACGCGGCAGAATCTCCAGTCACCCTCAGCCTGAGCATTCCAGATTTGTCTGCTAGTAGCTCTTCCATGCTTCCGGTTGTGACTATTCGGCCTCTACCTAAGACGACGACCCAATCACATACCTCTTCAACATCAAAGAGGAGATGAGACGAAACTATCACACTCTTTCCCTCCTCCTTGTATAGCTTCTGAATCAAGTCAAGCATCTGTTGGCGACCAGTGGGGTCAAGACCATCGGTCGGCTCATCGAGAATCACAAGATCCGGGTCGTGCACGAGCGCAGCAGCAAGTTTGCACTTCTGCATCATTCCGGCGCTGAACTCCCTAAGATGACGATATCTTTCCTCAGCAAGGCCTACATAGTGTAGGGTGTCGTGGGCCCGTTGCGCCGCTTCAACTGAAGGCAGTCCTGACAGCTGGCCCATGAATGTAACGTACTTCATTGCACTGACATCTGGGATGATTGGCGTGAACTCAGGAGAGTAGCCCACACGGTCCCTGATTTCCTGAACTGAATCCTTGAAGTCTAGACCAAGAACACTGCCTGAACCATCTGAGCGTCGGATTATCCCCATGAGAATACGAATAAGCGTGGTCTTCCCCGCCCCATTGGGACCAAGCAATCCGACCGCCCTGTTGGGGGCTTTGACCGTGATCTTGTCTAGAGCAAGAGTTGACCCATAGAGCTTTGTGAGGTTGGTGGTAGTAAACGCTTCTGAAGCCATGGCATGCACACTTGGACGTCAGAAATGCCGCTAATTAGTTTCTCTATTGAAGTAAGATTGACCTCTTATCCTTTGGTCATGGTAACCAGAATGAACTCATCCTGGGGCGCAATGCGAATTCCCCCAAGACTAGACTGGATTTGGATGAACTGAAGGTCTCCTCCCTGTTTGACCTGGAAGATGACTTCCTTTGTCTTTCCGATGAGCGCGCTTAGCAACGCTGAGATCTCCTCCGCCCGTTCCAACGAAACTCCCCACGAGTTTATTGGAAAACCCTCAGGACTTATGAACAGAGCAGCGTACACATCAGGGAACTTGCTTGTGATGTTCTGAATAATCCGTTCAAAGACCTCGCGTTTTGGCACCGCTGTCATGATATCGCACATCCAAGGGCCTTTCTTTGCATCCCTTATCACAGAATCGTTAAGTTAGGGTAAAATAAGGTTTCTCGTGATGTGACTAACTGGCTCCATATCCCCCAAACAGAACCAAGAAAACATTGAAGAACAGCTCTCTTTGCCGTGGGTTCGGTAGCTGAATATCTTGAGATTCAACGATGAAGGCCTAAAGCTGACTGGACGAGACGTGACAGTTGCACGAGTAGTATCGCGATTGACTCCGGCTCCTCTGATTAATCTCTACGTGGGAATCATAATGACATTCTCTTCGCCAATTGGCCTTGGGCCCCTACTCAATCCCGGAACCTCATTGTTGATTGTGATAGTCATCATGGTAGTCATGCCCATAGTTCCAATTCTTGTCGAAGCCTCGAGGGGAAGGACAGACCTAGACGTATCTTCAAGACAGAGTAGGCCAAGATTCTTCGCGTTCTCACTTCTATGCTATGCGGTGGCTTTCGCGTTCTTTGGTTACGCTAGTTGTCTGATTCTTCAGGCTCTCTCAGCTGCGTACTTCACAGTCACCCTTGGCGTGTTGGTCGCCAGCTTCTGGACGAAAGTTTCCGTTCACGGAGCAGGTGTAGGAGGCCCGGGGACAGCGCTTCTGATAATATACGGATGGCCTGCAACTCCAGTGATGCTACTGTGGTTACTAGTAATCTGGTCACGAACCAAACTGCAACAACATAGCCTAGCTCAAGCCACAGTAGGTGTCTTGCTGGGGATATTGATTACGTTGCCTACTTATGCTCTCGTGTATCAAGTCTGATTCTCCCTCCAAAGCATTCCAGTTGGTGAGTCGCGCTTTTTGCTTTGCACCATAGGACCTGTACGAAAATTGTTCATATGGACTCAAGAACACCTCAACACTGCCCAAGGAGACCTAGGTAGGTCTACCTGGCACTAGAATGATTCAGTGGGTCATACCATGGCTGGAAGTATGGAATGTCCAGAGTGCGGTAAGAAAGTCAGAAGAGGCTCCACGTTTTGCATGGGATGTGGAGCAAAGATCTCGGATGGACTGGAATCTTCCAAAGCCAACTCCTCTCCAGTAGAAGCTCCGTCAGCAACGGAATCTGCAGACGACAGTCTGCCGGAGTCAGAGTTGGAAGATTTCCCCGACACACTTCCTGAAACAGATCTACCAGACCTCGAAGCAGCTGCCGTCGACGAAGCGCCTTCAGTTGTGGAAGAGCCGGTACTTGTAGAAGAGCCCGCCGTCGTTGAAGAAACACCTGCAACACCCCCAGATGAAGACCTCTCTTGGGAAGTCGACGAGAAGCTTGTAGAACCAGCAGAAGAAGGAAACTCTGGTGCGGAGGCAGTCGATCATCCCGTTGCGCTGGAGGTGCATGAACCTGCTCCAGTCGCAGATGCAGTGGTCCTAGAGAATCACACAAAGGATCTCTCATGGGACAATATGGCTGTCGCCAAGGAGGCCGAGATCAAGGAAGGCATGCCCTTCAAAGAGGTGGAACCCCCTCGCGTGGTTGCCGAGGAAGTTGACTTTACGACCGAGGTGGTCATAGATCATCTCTTCCCTGAAGGCAGAGACGACGTCACTAGAGAGGCTGTGTCGCATCTGTTTCCAGAAGGTAGAGGTGTCACCTCGAAAGACTTCATTGACGTTGTCGTCGGGACTCCCAAGAAGGTCGCCATCTCCACGCCGATGGTTGAGCTTGAAACTCCGTCATGCCCTAGCTGCGGGGTCACTCTCAGCGGTGATGATTTCGAATATCCGGGATATGTCTACGAAGCGATGGGTCAGGCAAGACTCGAAGACGGCGAGAGCAAACTTAGTGAGAAAGAATTCGAAGCAGCCATTGAGTCCTTTGAGAAGGCCAAGACCCTTTATGAGAGAGCCGGCAACCAGAAGATGGTGGATGAGTGCATCAAAAGGACAGACCTTGGATACGACTCCATGGCGAACGACCACTTCGAACAGGCTGAGAACCATCGCAAATCCAATCAATACGAATGGGCGATTGTTCAGTTCAGAAAAGCCCGCGAATTGTATATGTTCTCAACAGACGCCAAGAAACGTGTACGGTGTGCCTCAAAGGTGCGTGAATGCTACGTTGATTGGGGCAAGGAGCTTGAGTCTGATGGTGACCAACTGGCCAAGAAGGGC
>JAEORS010000097.1:0-6877 GCA_016840795.1 Candidatus Thorarchaeota archaeon
ATCTGTGCTTCCAATACGGCCGAGCGATTCACCATCTTCTCATGCTCTGCCACTAGTGCTTCATACTGTTTTCCCAGACTCTCGACGGCCCGTTCTACTCCCTTCTTGGCCTCTTCAATGCCCTGCTCTATTCTGACCCCACTTCCGAGAGCTCTTGTTACCTCAGTCGGGTTCACAAGCTTCGCCTGGACGAAGACGCTCCCTCCCACATTCATTAACACTTCTTCGTCCTCTTTCTTACCTTCCAACTCTTTGAGAACCATGAGTCCTGTCTGATACCGTCCCAGGAGTACCTGAGTAACCTCTATCTGCTGTCGCAGTACAGCGACGTTAGATTCGGTGAGCTGCTGTTCAGTGTATATCTTCTGGAGAAGGTTTCTTTGTTCATCAGCCATCATAGTTCGCTCTCCACGCCAAGGACACGCCTCAATTCCAAGTCAGTCACTTCTTCGGGTTTGATTTCTTCTATGGTCGTTATCTCAATCTCTCGCCTTTTTACTCGGTGACGACTTCCGAGGTCCGAGAAGACTCTCTCTCTGACGTGTGACTCATTGAGTGCAATCATTTCCTTTTTGAACGTGAATGTTCTCTTCTTCTTCTTGTACTCTCCAGCAACGCGCCATACTTTCGAACTCATCTGATGGTTTCCTCCTGTCTAGACGAAGCCAAGTACCTGACTAATGTGTGCGAGTTCTACGCCTGTTGTTTCGGACCCGGCAATCATACTATCCTGGTTGGCCATTACACCGAGACTTGTGTAAGGACTCCCTCTGTTGACGGTTCCAACCTCGACATGCACTTTTAACAACTGTGATATCTGGTCAATCTCGTCACTTGTTGCCATTGGATGCACAACAGCTCCTCGATTGGTGACCGCAGTGTTGGAACCAACAGTTGGTAGTCTTGCTACAGTTCCAGGCACGGCCTCCACGCCAAGAACATCAGATATCTTCTTGCGGGCTTCTTCGTCGAAATCCGGATGACAGATTGCTCCCTTGTCGTTCGCAAGTATGATGTTGCCTAGTGCGGTCATTTTGTCGTCTATCCAGTCAACTCGTATGTCAGAGTACATCTTGAGTGCCGCTAGCTCATCATCAGTGGCTGTGTAGGGAATGAGTAGACCGTTGGAATTTGCTACAGATACAAGACCCACGGCATCCAATGTGGCGACCGTTGACTGGACAAGAGGGAGATTGAAAACGCGCTCAATAGTGTCTAGTGAGTCCTCTGACATATTCGGTGATACAAAGACGTATCTGTCGGTTGCTACTCCGAAGGCTCCCACATTTGGATCGCCCTCGAAGTCATATCGGGCAATCATTACTAGCTACGCCTCTGCGAGATACACCCTGACCAGGTTATCCGAGTTCTTTGTGGCTCTAATTCGTATCCTTCGAGGCGGTTTCTGAATTCCCCTCGACCAGATTCTTTCATTGACCTCGGGCTGGATTAAGAGCTCCTCTGGTTTCATGTGGCGTTCCACGAATTCCCTGAGAATCCTTATAGCTCTGTTACTTCTGCGAAGTCTGCTGCCAGTCCAGTACGCCTTCCGAAGAGGTACTGTGTATATACGTTCGTCGATAATCTCTTCTTCTGGTATTACTTCCGCAGGAGCGATCTCCTCAGCATCCGGCTTCTCCTCCTCGTCGCGTGCTTCAGTCTCTTCTTCCTCGAACTCTTCCTCTTCTTCTATCTCCTCTAGTTCTGGAAGATCCTCTTCGACAACATCTGCTTTCTTCTTCTTTGACATCAAGGCACACCTGACTATGGCTTCAGTTTCTTGCTTCGCCAGTTCCGCTGCTTTGGTGTTGTTCTAACCTTTCCTCCAGTCTTCACCACAACCCAGGTTGGCACGGAGGAGTTAGTGTTGAGTGCCTTCGCCATCCTGAGCTTCTTTGCGAGATGCTTGTTTCTAGCCATCGATTTCACCCATAGCAGCTTTATCTGAACGATATCTTCGTATCGCGTTCCTTTCCTTGCACTTGTTGGAGCAGTCCCTTCAGCTGTTCATCCGTGACACGAGCTTTGAGTCGACCTGCACTGGCCAACTGAATGAGTTGCAGTTCTATCTGTTCTGCCAGCTGAGGCTTTACCATTCTCACATTTGTGAGTCGTGAGCGAGCCTCGGGGGTGAGAATCTGCCTGAGCAGAGCCTCTTTCTGAGCTTGAGCCTCGGCAATCTGCTGCTCTCGCACCTGCTCTTCCAGAGCCTGTTCTCTAAGAGCTGCAAGCTTCCTCTGACGAATTGCCTCAAGCTCCTCGTCGCTCAAGTCACCCACCTATCTCATTCTCTAGTCTTCTAGTAGTTCTCCAGCTCAGGTATGGCCTTTGTCAGTTCCTCCCTCAGCGCGGTGGACAGCTTGTCCATGTATGACCTTCCTATGTCGGTCATCTCCCTGCCCTTGTTTCCCCGTTTCTTGACGAAGCCTGCTCTCTCGAGCTGTTGCAGGACTGTCCTTACGATTGCACCGCTTCCCTTGTGGAACTTGTTGGGTCTAGCCCCACGCCTCTTCCTACCACCATACTCAATGCGCAGTCTCTCCGTTCCAATCGGCCCCTTAAGGTAGATCTTCCTCAGAACACTAGCGCATCTCACGTACCACCAGTCAGGGCTATCTGGGGCTCTCTCCTTGTGAGCACCCGTCTTCACGAAGGCCGCCCACTCGGGAGGGCTAATCTCCTCTCGAGATTCAAGATCCTGTGCAAGCCGTCGTATCAAGACGCTGGGTGGAATATCATAGGCCGTAGGCATTTACAGACTCACCATACCATTTGAGGGGGTCACCGCACATAGACTAAGCTGATGGCCTACCTCAGAAGGCTGCCCTCGACAAAAGAAGTCCGCATAAAAGGTTGTCGTTGAGACCCGCAGTGAGATGGCCTCTGGATGCACCAGACAGCCTTAGATTCTGTATATCACAGCTGTATTGCCGCGGATGCCTGCCAACTCGGCACCAGTTGACAGACAGAGGTTCTGGAAAACACCATCCTTGGATGAATTCTCTAGCATGGCTGAACGGAGAAGCCGCACCTTGATGTACTTGTGTTTCTTGAGGAGCCTCTTGGCCTCCTTCAGGACGCCGTCAGAAACACCCCCCTTCCCGATATTCATCATAGCTGGGTCCTGCCATGTGGTCCCCACTCTTACAGGGTCTGGTTTGGCTTTACGCGTCATCTTGAATCACATCCGGCCTGGGAGGTTTGCTCTTTAACATACCTATCCGACATAGAATCTCGTGATACGTCCACACTCAAGACAAGTGACCGAAAGATGTCTAGATCTGTTCTGGCGAATTCGAACGCGACAGTTCTCCCCTGGTATCAACACATGCCCGCAATCACTGCACACTCTTCTCTTGATGTGCCTAGGTATCTTTATCCTGGCTTTCTGAGCAACTCTGTCTGCTATCAGCATGCGGCGTCGTGCACCATCCTTGTCAGTCTTGGCTGCCTTCGATGCCTGTTCCCACAGTGTTTCGATTCTGGCTGCAGCTAGACGTTTCGTTTCTCTACGAGTCGCTCTTCTCTTACCCAAAAGAAAGCCTCGCCACCGAAGACCATCCGATACATCTTAAATCGTTCGTGCCATCTGGTCAACATCATGCTCCATGTGATTCTCCTCGACTCTGCAATCGAGCTAGTTCCTAGCGAGATCTCTTCTTCCAAACAGATTCAGAAGCATGCTGGAAAGCGAGGCAAGAAGCCAATAGACATGCTGCTGGATCAGACTCATCACGGTCGTGCGATGACCAAACTCAGGAATGGTGAGAGACGTGGCAGACCCGATATAGCCTATCACAGCCTTCTGTCGCTACTAGAAACTCCACTATGCAAAGAGGGGCTTCTGACCGTTAATCTCCATCTTCAAGATGGAAGAATAATCGAAGTCAATCCCAGTGTCAGACTCCCGCGTAATTACGACCGTTTCGTTGGTCTAGTTGAACAGCTCCTGAAGGAGGGGAGAGTCCCTCCGGGTGGGGAACCACTGCTGAGAGTCACAGACCACACACTCCAAGAGCTCCTCTCCAGTCTTGGGGGGACCGCAGATAGAAGGATCTCAATTCTCTGTGCTATGGGTGGCAAGCCTACTTCTATTGACGACCTTGGCAAGATCCTTCCAACCAATGAATCGGTGCCAGTGATTGTTGGAGTAGGAGCTTTCTCCCATGGGGACTTGAATCAGGAAATAAAAAACGAGTTCGAAGAGCATATCGAGCTTGACAAAGACATGATGATGACCTGGCATATCTGCGCTGAAGTAATCTGGATGTATTCTTGGAGAGTTGGCGTTGTCAAGTCGCGCTATGCACAGACATCGGCTTCAGAAACTGGCCAGAAATGAATGGTGCGACCGCCGGGAATCGAACCCGGGCCACAGGCTTGGAAGGCCTGAATCCTAACCCCTAGACAACGGTCGCTTGGTCTGCAGCGCAGACTGTGTGGTCTTGATTTAAAGTAATCGCTGCAGAGGACTCCCTCAACGCAATCCTTTTGTTTGCTATATTCTGAACTCGGCAATAGGCTGCATATTCCACCTTCAAAGTCTGCTTCCTGATAGAAAACCAATACCCAAGAGGCAATACGATGGACTCCCTGAAACACAATGGCATCATCGTTCTCAAAGCACCACCGCCACACGGATTCAGCATTGTTGTACGCGGTGAGGATGTGGTTCTCGATCGGAATCAGGAAGAGATGGCTGTAGCATGGGTCAGGAAACTTGGGACCCCGTATGTCGAAGATCCGGTCTTCATTAGAAACTTCATGACAGACTTCAGCAAGGCTCTTCGTGTGAAACCCATTCTGGAGCTTGAGGAAGTCGATTTCTCAGAGGTAGTCGCCTTCGTGGAGGTGGAACGTGCCGCCAAAGAAGCAATGACGAAAGAAGAGAAGAAGGCCGCTCGTGAGGAAAGGAAGATAGAGCGAGAACAATTGAAGGAGAAATTCGGCTATGCCCTAGTTGATGGAGAGCCAATGGAACTTGGCAACTATCAGACCGAACCATCAGGCATCTTCATGGGTCGTGGAGAGCATCCGCTTAGAGGTCGCTGGAAGACGGGCGCGACAGAGAGTGATATCACACTGAACCTTAGCCCTGATGTCCCAGTCCCAGAGGGTGACTGGGGCGAGATAGTATGGGGTCCCGACTACATGTGGATTGCCAAATGGACAGATGAGTTGACAGGCAAGACGAAGTACATCTGGCTACATGATAGCACTCCGATAAAGCAGGAACGTGAGGCTGCGAAGTTCGACAAAGCTATGAAGGTTGCGAAACGACTGGATGCGATTAGAGAGCACATAATGGATGGAATCCATTCTCAGAATCCCAAGAAACGGATGATAGCTGCGGCCTGCTATCTAATAGACAGACTGAACCTACGTGTGGGTGACGAGAAGGACCCGGACGAAGCCGATACCGTGGGGGCGACAACTCTGAGAGTGGAACACCTAACTTTCAGGAAGGACTCAGTTGTATTCGATTTCCTTGGAAAGGATAGTGTCGCCTGGCACAAGGAAATCAAGATGCCTGAAGATGTCTATAACGTCTTTCGTGAGCTGTATGAGAACGCGGTGGAGAGAGTTGAATCTTACAACTCCCGGAGGAGCAAGAAGACCAGCGTAGATCCGAAGAGACCTGCTCAGATATTTCCAAACATCGGAAGCACTCATGTCAATCGCTTTCTAAGTGAAGTTGACAAAGATTTGACGGCGAAGGTCTTCAGGACATTCCACGCAACACTGACAATGCAAGATGAACTCAGAAGGGCGAAGACGAAGCGAAGTGACCCTGACTTCATCAAGAAGGAAGCAGTCAAGCGAGCCAATCTTGAAGTCGCAAGAGTGATGAATCACACAAAACAAGCACCGAAGGGCTGGCCTCGCACCGCGGAACGTTACGAAGAGCGAATCAAGAAAGCCGAAAAGCGAGTCAAGAAGGCAGAATCACAGCTCAAGGAGAAGAGGAAGAAACTCAGGGCCTTGAAGAAGAAAGAGAAAGAGAGTCTAGTGAAACGTCAGGCGACTGTCACAAGGCAGAAGGAACTCACGAAGAAGTATGGCAAGTCAGTAGCTGACTGGCGTGAGAAGAGAAATCAAGCAAAGACCGCGTGGGACAATGCTAGGGACAGAAAACGTAGAATGCGAGCAAGCCGCCGCAAGGGCAAGACCACCAAGCAGCACCGTCTGAAGGAAGCACAGGCCCGCATAGATAGAACCCGAGAGCGATTGGAGAGGATTGAGAACAGTCTTAGTCGGGCACGTGAAAGACACAACATGAGCAGGAAGTCACTTGAAACGAAGCAGCACGCGTTTGCTGTCTTCAGGGAGAAGTCTGCTGCCCGAATTGCTCGCAGTGAGAAGACTGTAGTATCTGCAAGAGATCGCGTCAAGAAAGCATTGCTCGCAAAGAAGAAGATAGAATCTGACTTCGCATTGGCTAGGGCATGCCGTACTTGGAATCTTGGCACATCTCTGAAGTCATATGTCCATCCCAAGGTAGTCTACAGATGGTGTGAGAGGATGGAGTATCCTTGGCGCAAGGTGTATCCAAAGACTCTGCAGAGGAAGTTCGCCTGGGTTGAGGACTCTCAATGAACTGACTCGTTCGTTCTTGGCCCTCTGAAAAAAAAATCATGACTGGAGATGAAGCGACTTCAAGGGGTCGTCGTAGAGCTTCCCTTGAAGTAGGTAGTCCCTTATCCTGCTCTCTATCTCATCCCTAGTATCTCTGAACTTGGTGAGTATTTCTTCATATGTTCCCTCAAATGCTGCGGGATCCTCAAGCGACCAATGATCGAGGCTCTTTGCTCCAAGGAATACAGGGCATTCCTGCTTCGCACGATCACAAACGGTTACAACTAGGTCGAAATCCTCC
>JAEORS010000098.1:0-6875 GCA_016840795.1 Candidatus Thorarchaeota archaeon
GGAAGTGGGCGGTAAGGTCCAGGTCGCTGGAGATCTCAAGTGTGAGAAGAAAATCAAGGTGGGCGGTACTGTTACGGCCAGCGGCAGGATCGACACCTACCGCATAATAGTTGGTGGCCTTGTGGACGCGGAATATGTCAAAGCAGATGGTTTCAGACTTGGAAGAAGGGCTGAAGTGACCTGTCCTGTGGAGGCCAGAGAGATACTTGTCAGAGAACAAGCAAGAACGAAATCGCTCTACGGTGATGAGATCAGGATTGAGGAACGTGCTAGAGTCGGTAGTGTCTATGGCCGGACTATCTACTTGGAGCGAGATGTGAAAGTAGAAGGAGATGTTCTCTATACGGAGAGTCTGGAAACCGAGAGAGAGTTGGAGTTTCGGAGTGAACCCAAGAAAGTGGACGCTCTTCCACCTCCAGAAGAAATGAAATGAGCCGACGCTGTGCTTTGAGATTGGAATTCTCCTCGCTATACTTGGGCGAAAGAGGAATGTCCAGCTACGACAAATCAGGCATTGGAAACATTTCTTGATGCCTTAGAACAAGAATCCGTCGATGTGATTCTGAATGATAGGGCTCCCCCTCAAAACTGCCCAGCTCATCAACTGCTTCGAACCCAGTCATTCTGACAAGCAGATCAGCCTCTCTATTGTATATGATTGATGCACCTGATTCAACCTCTATCACTTCAAGGTGTTCACCGTCAGCTGTATGCACTTCGTAGACCAGAGCCATTCGAATAATCTGAGCAACAGGATCAGGACTAGTTCTGCCGCTGCGGGTCACCACCCTTCCGTCAGGGAGACTCACTGGTGAATCCTCAAACCGAGTTGGATTCAGATTCAGGGCACCAGGATAGAGGTCAAGGATGAATAAACCGTCAGGCAACAAGTGGTTCTTGATGCAGCGAAGTGTGGAGAGCTGGGCTTCGGAAGTTAGCGCATGACCAAAGGAGGAGGGGATTATGACCAGTGCGAACTTCTCGTCAAGTGCAAAATCCGTCATGCAACCCTCCACGAAGGTGACTCTGGACGCCGTTTCATTGGAGAGCTCTTTCTGTTTCCTCCGGGCAACAGCCAGCATGGAGGGTGACTTCTCTAATGCCGTAACTTCGAAACCATTGCGAGCCAGCTCAAATGTAACGCGACCGGTACCTGCTGCAAGATCAAGAATCGGTGAACCTTTCTTTTTGGCATATTGAACGTAGAACGGGAGGTCAGAGGTGTCGGCGAAGACGTCGTAGAACTCCGCTACACCCTCATACCCTGAATCTAGATCAATAGATGGGTCGTCATGACTCATTGTGCAGACACACCACTTCTGGTTGTGTCTTGGTCCGATATCAAGGATTGGAAGAGTGCTAGAGAAACTGCTGGCCTAGGCTGCCACTCCAGTGGAGTCGACCAGGATAGCCTTTTCCATGTGCTCACGGTATCGTTCGGGAACAGGATAGTTGTGGAACGAGTGGGCATACCAACGGTTCATCATGTCCTCGAGTTCCTTGTTGATACGATTCCACAGAGAATCGTTGAGCTCAGCATGCACAGACCAGACTTTGCCATGTGGAGTCTTGCCAACTATGCCTTTCTTTGCGACTTGTTGGCCTCTCATGAATGTCAGGTATGACTGGCCAAAGACTTTGATTATGCGCTCGGGGTCATCAGCCAGATTGACCTTATTCGGGTCTAAATCATAGACTGTAACGTCTGCATCAGCTCCAACTCCAAGGTGGCCCTTATTGGGCAGTCCCATTATCTTTGCTGGGGCGGCTCTTGTGGAGATTGCAATCTCATAGAGATTCCATTCTCGGTCGATATCCTTGAGTGTCGATCTCTCTGTGGCAAACTTGTGCAACTTCTCCATCCAAGTGTCACGCTGCTTCTTACTCATGAGCCAAGATATCACTAGGGGGTACTTGGTGAAAGGCCCGGCATTTGGATGGTCCGTGGTCATAATGACTCTCCAGACATCGTTCACGCTGAGTGCGAACTCTAGAGGAATGGTCCATTGCACCGCGTTGGCGGGCGACTTAGGATCAAAATAGTAAGGTACGACACCTGCCCCGCCTGGCATCTCCACATCAACACAGATGTTTGCCCACTTGTTCTTCGTCATCTGATATAGGGTGTATTGGAATGGTCCGTCACCCGTCATGGTAGTTGCAGGGCCGAATGTTATCTGTCCCATGTCGACAGTGAAATGATCGTTCTTGTTGACATATTCGGCGAATTCGAGACCTCCAGATGAAACCCACTTCCAATCCGGCTTCGCCTTTTCGTCTTCATGCATTGCGAGAGTTTCAAACGACATATGCGTAAGATGACAGATGTGCTTCCGTCCATTGTGTCCTTTGATATCCTTGATTGCATCAAGATGCTCTATGGTAGTTTTCACATTGCCCACACGGCCGAGATTCAACGGATGTAGATGCATCATGTGAGGTAGTCCAAGGGCCTCTGTTGCCTGACAGAGTCCGCGGATGATTTCTCTCGGCGTGATGCCCCAGTCAGGTACCTCGGTATCTAGCTCTCGTATATTACTTCCATGAGCCCAAGCGTAGGTCCCTCCCGGACACACGACCTTAACTCCGAGACCTCCCACCTTCCTCAGAATCCACGCAATGTAACCAGCAAGACCGCTGATGTCCTTTTCCTTCACATAGTTGAAGGTTATCATGCTATTGCAGAACAAAGGTAGAAGACCTGAATCCAGATTTGGAACATCTTCGAGTTCTTCCCAGCTGCCTAGGCCCTTGAGAGCGGGTAATGCCGGCTCGATTGCGGTAGTGTAGCCCATGGCAGAGTATCTGTAGCCTATCACATAGGAGTTGGGCATTGTATACCCCACTCCCCCACGAGCCGCCTTCGTCTTCGGCACTGGGTCTTTCCTATGATCTTCTGGACACATCGAACGACCAAAGCCCAGTTTGCTGCCGACGATGTGAGAGTGCATGTCCACTCCACCGGCCATAACTACTCGGCCCTTGACATCGATTTCCCTAGCCTTTCCCTCGAATCTGTCTACAATCTTGCCATCAGACATTGAGATGTCCATGATCTCTCCGTCAATCTTGTTTGTAGGGTCATAGACTCGAGCGTTCTTGAGAATGATATTGCCTGTCATTATCCCACCACCTTCTTGAGCTTGTCATGTATCATCCGAAGCACATCTCTATCCGGCAGAACTCCGTCAGGCGGATCTATAACCTTCTTCAAATAGAGTGGAAGCCCATCCATACGGGCAGCTGCACCATCACATTCGATGCCAGCCAGAGCTGCTGGGATATTCACCTCAGCAATCAATGATGTCATGTTGCGCTTCGGATCAATGTTGATTACAGGAATTGTCGCCATGTGCTTTACTGCTTGACGCGGAAAGTGAGCCGCCGGATCTGCTGCAATGTTCAGCATCGCATCGGCCTCTCCACGAGATAAGACATCTACAGAGGTGTACTCTCCGGGCTGATATCTTGGGTATCCGCGTGCATAATCCACTGCAAATGGGTAGCCAGTTTGCCAGGTCGAAGTCTTGTTGGCCCCGGCCACATTGAAGTGGCCTCTCATCGGCATCATATTCCATTTGCCGAATGAGTTTAGGTCCTGCACCAGTCGAATTGCCGCATCTATGTTCCGGTGACGTCCTGTGGACTGTGTCAATCCAAGGCCGAAGAAGAGGATTCCATACTTGGTGGCCTTCAGAGCCTCCACGATTTCTGTTAGTTGCTTCATGGAGAGGCCAGCCACCTCATCGACTTCCAATGGATGACCTCTCACACGGGCTCTCAACGCACCAATGAGTTCGAGGTCCTTCCCAGGTGCAATCTTTACGAACTCATCCGCCATGTTGGCAGTAATTGTCTTCCTTATGTCAAAGACCCAAATCCTCCTATCTGCCTTAGGATCCTTGATATACTCGCCCTCCACTCGCACATATCTGCTAATATGTCTAGGATGAGCGAACTGTGGGTTGGAGCCCCAATAGATGACTGTATCAGCTCGATGCTTGACTTCAGCAAGTGAACCGGCTGCCTCCCCCGACTCTTGAACGCCCAGTATGGTGGGCCCGTGACACACAGATGATGTGTTGTCTACGACTCCTCCTGTTGTTTCAGCTATCTTGTACGCCTCTCTGTGCGCGTCGTTCTCTGTCGAGCTAAGGCCATATACCAGCGGTCGTTTGGCTGCAGCTAGAATCTCCACTGCACGTTCAATCGCCTCGTTGAGGGAAACCTCAACATGGGTGCCATTCTTCCGAATTGTGGGAGTGATTCGATCCTCGTGATGGCTCAAGAATTTCGCTTTACTGATGGCACAACCCAGTTCGTTACTAGTTATCTGGTTCCCCTTTACCTCGAGGCGAATATCGTCGCAGAGGCATCCACAGAAGGGGCAGACGATGTGGTCAAGGACTTGAGTTTCTTGGTTCATCTAGGACCCCTCCGTCATTATCTTTAGAAGCTCCTCAGTCGAGAGAATTGATTCACCCTTTGCAGGAAGTATCTTCGCATCCATTGTTTTGAACCCAGGCATACCACTCTCCGAAGTGTCAGAGTCCAAAATCACATTTGCATACGGACCACAAGGAATGAAAGCGACTCCCGGCTCAGCCCTTCGGTCCAATGCGCTGCGCACAACTACACTTCCGTATGTGGTTTCGATTCTGACTGGGTCACCTTCTTCAACTCCAAGTGCTGAAAAGGTGGACTTGTCAATCTCACAGATGGCGACCGCATCGATGTATTCCTGATTCAGTTTTCCGAGCTCCATTCCTCTACCCTGTTTGAGGGTTCGGCCAGACGTCAAGACTACGTTAACACCTTCATCATTCATGGCTGACAACACCGGCTGGGACTGCAGAAATCCGTTTCAAAACCAAGATATGAGTTTCTTGGTGACAGAGAAAGAAGCAGAAATCGGTGCTCTCAGATAGCAAGAACCAAGGCAAGAATAGGGATGCGGCGGAGAAACCCAGTTTCCGAATCCAAACGCACTGACCAGGGACCGCATCCCTAGGTGTACATCATCTTGGGGCTGCAGAATATGATGGTTCCTGTGCGAGTAGAAACACATAGCGAAGGATATGTCACGTGATACTCTGCCAGTTCGAAGCCTTTATCAGAAATAGTACTTGGATGCGGCCTTGATTCTCTCTGAAACAGGCGAGATTGGAAATGGCAGTGAGCAAGAAGACACTCGTCGAATTGTATACGCAGACCCTGAAGGTGCGGCTCTTCGAAGAAAAAGTATGGGAGCTCTTCGGTGAGAACCTTGTCCCCGGGACCCTGCACCTCTATCTAGGACAGGAAGCGATAGCAGCCGGCGTCACAACTGCACTGAAAAAGACTGATTGGATACAGAGCACTCACAGAGGACATGGTCACGTGATAGCGAAGGGTGCGGACATGAATGCAGCCTTGGCAGAGCTCTTGGGGAAAAAGACCGGCTCCTGCAAGGGGAAGGGAGGTTCAATGCACATCACTCAGTTTGATGTTGGAGTCCTCGGTGCGACTGGAGTAGTTGCGTCAGGATTGCCTATTGCTGTGGGTGCGGCGCTTTCGGCGAAGATGAGGAAGACCGACGAAGTGGTCGTCTGTTTCTTTGGTGACGGTGCTTCCAACAACGGGACCTTTGGAGAGTCATTGAACATGGCAGCCATCTGGCAGCTGCCACTAATCTGGGTCGTCGAGAACAACCTGTACGCCATGGGGACACCGATAGCACTTACCTGTCCGAGTCACAATATAGCTGACCGAGGAGAGGCCTACTGCACACCCTCAGTGGTTGTTGATGGTAACAATGCGTTAGAGGTCTATGAGGCCGCAGTTGAAGCAGTGAAGAGAGCTAGGAGCGGAGGAGGGCCGAGTCTTATCGAGTGCAAGACGTATCGAATGAGGGGACATTCAAGATTTGATCAAGCGAAATACCGACCTGAGGATGAGGTCGAACACTGGATGGCCAGAGACTCGGTCGAGATAATCAAGAACATTTCGCTTGAGAAGAAGGCGCTGACAAATAAGCAGGCAGAAACCATTCGGAAGACCCTGCAAAGAGCCGTTGACAAAGCCGCCGATTTCGCGATTAAGTCGGAGCACCCAGCCCCAGAAGAAACCCTGGACGACGTATTCATGGAGGTGGCCTAGATGGCGGAGATTACATACAGAGAAGCATTGAAGCAGGGCTTGAGAGAAGAGATGCTCCGTGATGACCGTGTCTTCGTAATGGGCGAAGACGTGGGAAGGAACTGGGGTGGAGCTTTCAAAGTAACAAAGGGCCTCGCAGAGGAATTCGGAGATGAGAGGGTTAGAGACACTCCTATCTCTGAGAACACTATTGCCGGCGCGGCTTTGGGAGCCGCCATAACAGGATTGCGTCCCGTGGCTGAAATCATGTTTGGAGACCTCATCACTCTTGCCATGGACCAAGTGTGTAACCAGGCGGCGAAGATGCGCTACATGTTCGGCGGACAGACATCTGTTCCCCTCGTCCTAAGGTCCGTCTTCGGAGGGGGTAGGAACATTGCCTCTCATCACTCGCAAAGTCTTGAGGCTTGGTTCATGCACACGCCTGGACTCAAGATCGCGGTTCCCGCGTTCGCCTATGATGTGAAGGGCCTCATCAAGACATCAATCCGCGACCCGGATCCCGTGATGTTCTTTGAACACAAGCTTGTGTACGACAAGAAGGAAGAGGTGCCGGATGAGGAGTATCTAGTGCCGCTAGGTGAGGCAAGAGTCAGGCGTGAAGGGGCGGATGTGACAGTATGGGGAACCTTCCTCATGGTGCACAAGGCCTTGGATGTTGCAGAGGAGCTGGGAAAGGAGGGAATCAGTGTTGAGGTCATTCACCCACGCACGCTGGTTCCACTTGACAAGGAAAC
>JAEORS010000099.1:0-6841 GCA_016840795.1 Candidatus Thorarchaeota archaeon
TTGAGGAACCCGGAATCGGATTGAGGAGCCTAGCGCAGAAGAGCGGGTTGAGTTACTCACAGACCCGGCGCGCTGTCCAGAGGCTCCGTCGAGCCGATGTCCTCAGAATGGAGGGGCTACTCAATGCCGGCAAGCTTGGCCTGCAACGAGTACTCATCGTGTTAGAGTCCCCGGAACTCGTACTCTCATCCGTATACATAACGAAGACTCTCTTCATAGACGGAGCAGAACCGAAAGCCCTGCACGTCGCAACCATTCCGAGCGAACGAATGGAAGATATGCTGAACATAGTGAGAGGACTCAGAACCACGTCCGCCAAGGTTTCGGCCTGGAAGCTTTCAACTGGTAAGCCTGCATTTGATGGCAGATACAGCACCAAGTCCGGCTGGACCCTTGATGCCTTCCATTGGTCCACGCAGGTTCGGAAGGGTGAGAATCAGCTGGTTCTAAGTAATCCCACCCCAAGCAAGCCGGAGCGTGTCCACTTTACCGCTGCTGACCTTAAGATAATCGACCGGCTCGCAGTCAATTTTGAAGCCAAAGCTCAGGAAATCGTAGAGTCAACAGGTCTGTCAGAGAGCACTGTATTTCGGAGGAGAGCGCAACTAATCGAAGAAAGAGTTGTAGTTCCGAGATCCCGCGCAAGAGTCCCTCAACTCACTGATCGCGTACTCTTATTGTCAGATGTTAGCACCGCAGGCAATATCCTTCGTGCTTGGAGTCTGCTGCCGGTCACATACATCACGCGGCTGGAGAATCTCGAAACGTCTGAAAAGAGGGTTCTTCAAATTGCCGCACTTCCATCCGGCTCCTCTAGGAGTCTGATTGGAGCCCTAGAGTCATGGATGTCTCGAGTAGATGACTATTCAGCAGATGTCGTACAAGCCGGAGCCGAGAGTCGCTTCATGACTACTGCTATGTTCAATCGCCGCGAAAAAGCGTGGAAATGGGGTCATGGAGACTTCTTTGATGCACGATCCTATGCCAGCGTAAGAAGAGAGTCAGAGACGGGCGTAGTCCCTGTCGATTTGGCCTAGAAACCTACATGTCGCAATCCATATCTTTGCTGTTACGGAACAGACTACCTCGGTGGCAGCAAGACTTTGATAGAAATCGTAATCCTCGGTAGTGGTGGAAGCATTCCTACCCAAGGCCGAAATCACCCATCCATAGTGGTGAGGCATACAGGTTGGAATTTGATGTTCGATTGCGGAGAGGATACGCAGAGGCAATTCGAACGTGCTGGACTAGGGCAGAATAAGAAGATGGCCATATTCATTACACACACACATGCCGATCACCTACTCGGGCTGGGCGGACTATTGCTCAGATTCTCACTACTTGGTCGGATTAGGCCACTAGACATCTATGGGCCGGCTGAGCTTATCGAGTATGTCAAGATGAATCAAAAGACCATCAATCTCGGAACCACATTCAAGACCACAGTCTATGGAATCAAGAGTGGCACTCTTTTCGAGTCGCACAGTCTTGTTGTCCGTGCATTTGAGGTGGATCATAGGGGCTTGGCCTTTGGATATGAGGTGTCATATCAACGACCGACAGGTGAATTCCTGCCAGAAAAGGCCAAGAGTTTAGGTGTGCCCGAGGGGCCACTATGGGGCAAACTATCGGACGGCGAATCGATTGTACTGGATGACGGAAGAGAGATTCGGCCAGAGGAAGTCACAGGCCTCAAACCATATCCGTTGAAGATTGTCTACACTGGAGACACACGACCGTGTGACAATCTCAGAAAAGCTGCGGAGAATGCTGATGTCTTAATCTCGGAGGCGATGTACACCTCTGAACATTCAGATCTTGCCGAGGAGAGAGGTCACATGACCGCATCTTCAGCTGCTGAGCTTGCCAAAGAGGCCAATGTGAAACTCCTCGTTCTTACTCACTATAGTCCACGCTACGAAAAAGGTGGGGCAATCTTGGATGAGGCACGTGCAATCTTTCCAGACGCCGTGCTTGCTGAGGACTTCATGAGGATTACTCTGAATAATGATGGAACAAGCAGAGTCCTCCATCCAAATGACAGTGTTTAGAGCCAGAGTTTCAGCCTTAGAGTCTTCATCGGGTGTCGACTCAACATCCTCGCTATCATGTCCCGGCGAATTTGAGAGTATGACCTGACTCCACCCATGAAGTCGAGAATGTACTGTCGCATCTTGAGGTCGTTTCTTGCTATTTTGAACACCAATTCGACATTATCGCGTGACTTGAACAGGATTTCGGAGATTCCCGCTGCGATGCTGAGTTCCGACAGGATGCTTTCCTTGAGTCGCTTCTCATAGGTCACCAAGTGATAGGGCCTCTTCAACTCAGCTGCTTCCGAGGCCACATCTGCTGCCAACAATCCAGACCGCATGGCGTAGTAGATGCCTTCTCCCGTCACTGGAGACACAAGACCTGCCGCATCACCCACCAGCATGGTTCTTCTAGCTACATGTCTTCCTGCCCTTCCCCCGAAAGGCACACGGGACACGCTTCTCCCAGGAACCTTGAGGCTGACCCCTTTCAGCTTCTCTATTCTTCTCAAGAAGGACTTCCAGTGGTCACCCAGTCTGGCTGCCTTGTCCATGCGACACCCAATACCAATGTTGAGCTTGTTTCTCTTCGGAAAACACCAGCCGTATCCTATGTCGATTATCCCGAAGTGAAGGTCGATTCCTAGAGACTCTGAATCTGTCATACTCATGGTTCGAATGATTTCATCTTGATCCATCGGAACATCCGTAGCAATACAAAGAGCCACGCTGTCGGACGACCACCTATTCCGAAGCCCAGTCTGTCTAGCAACAACTCCATTTACGCCATCCGCACCAACCACCAGATGTGCTTTGTAGGAATCACCGAGCGTAAGGACTCTTATCCCTGACCGTGTCTGCTCCATTGCCACAGCCTCTACGCCCTCCACCACTTGTGCACCTGCCCTTCTTGCCTCCTGAAGAAGGCAATAATCGAAATCCGTTCGGTCCACAAGATGACCCGTGTAGCTCTTCAATGAGCCCTCAATATACTCTCCCGATTGCGAGTAAATGCGGCCTCCACAGAAGTGCGTCTGCACTGCATGTTCTATGTCAAAGTCAATGAGGTCCGTCACTCGTTGGGTAAGCACACCTCCGCAAAGCTTCTGACGTGGATGGACTTCCTTCTCTATGAGAACCACATCAAGTCCATTCTGTGCAGCTCTCCTTGCACAAGTTGCTCCTGCTGGTCCTCCGCCAACAATCACAAGATCGTGCATCTTCTGTCACCCGGACTGTTACCCATGCTATCAAAACAGCAATAAATCATCCTCATAACACAGCATCTGGTGAATACCTTGGGGCAGATCGAAGAAGCGACGGTGTGTCTGGTTACGACTGGAGGAACCATCTCCAGTGTTTACGATCCGCAGACTGAAGTGCTGCGACCGGGCATGTCAGTTCAGACGCTGCTTGAGAGCCTCCCAAGAGGCATGGGGAACGTTGAAGTCGTGCAGAAGGAGATCTTCCAGCTAGACTCAGCCAATGCACAACCCCATCACTGGCAGGAGATTGCAGTTGCCATCAAAGAAGTGAATGAAGAGATGCCTGACCTTCACGGCATTGTAGTCACACACGGGACAGACACTATGGTGTACTCTGCAGCAGCTGTCAGCTTCATGATTCAGAGCTTTGGCAAACCAATCGTCTTCACAGGGTCGCAGATACCTGCAACTATTCCCTGGAGTGATGGACCTCGAAATCTTCTGGACTCGATAAGGGTCGCTGCGTTTGGGGACGTCGGCGAAACCTGTATCGTATTCAACGGAGAAGTGCATAGAGCCACTCGCGCCAAGAAGCTCCGTGCAAACTCTTACGATGCCTTTGACTCAATGGATCCAACGCCGCTTGGAGTTCTCGCAAGGGACATAGTACTCTTCGAAGGACGAAAGAGAAGACATGAATCTGAACCAGTCTTCGACACTCGTCTGGATGCCCGTGTGTGGCTTCTGAAAGTCTTTCCAGGACTCCCCCCAGAAATACTCCTCAAAATAGCTGAGTTGGGATACCGTGGAATAGTCATCGAGGGATTTGGTTCAGGCAACCTACCAACTCAAGAGAATGCTCTCACTGAATCGATTCAGAGTGTTGTCAAAGAGGGATGCTCTGTAGTGATTAGTTCACAGTGCGCATTTGGTCAGGCCGACCTGTCTATCTATGAAGTAAGTCGAGCGGCGGCAGATGTTGGTGCTATCAGCGCGTACGACATGACTTCAGAGGCTGCACTTGTCAAACTGGCCTGGGTGCTAGGGCGCACGGATAATGCCGATGAAGTGGAGGAAATGATGGCCAAGGACTACGTTGGTGAGGTCTCGCTTTCTGGAGCAGTTGGGTTGGGAGGAAAGTGATCCTTGTCGTTTCTTCAGCGTCATGCTTAAATCGGAACCACCCGACCAGTGAATCGCTAAGCCTGGGTAGCCAAGCGGTTACGGCGGCAGCCTGGAGACGGCATGTGTCTTCAGTGTGCCCCAAGAAAGCTGCTCTCCCTTTGGGAGGCATGAGTTCGAATCTCATCCCAGGCGCCAGCTCCATTTCCATGTACACACACTCAAGACTCTGAGCAGGCCATGCACCTCGAGGTAAATGTGACATGAAGACCATCTCGCATATTGACCCTGATCTCGACCCATACCGGGACGAGCTATCAAAGTACGTGGCAACCTACGAGTCCATGGGGCTGAGCTATTGGGTCTTCATTGAAGAATCCAGTCCACTTGCGGTTTACTTCTTAGGGAACGAACCCGTGAATCTTCTGATGCCCATGGGCACGCCAATGGCTATGATTCAGGTTTTGAACTATGAGATGTCACCTGAGGCCCTCTCTGAGATTGCCACAGAGGCCCTTAGAATGGGACGAAACCATAGGGTCAAGTATGTCCTTTCACCGGGCATCCCCGCAAAGGAGAATGTGATAGTGGATGTCTTCAAGCGAGAAGGATTTGTGGAACACGCCAGATGGTATAGAATGACATACTCGCTGAAGGATGTTGATGAGGTCAAGAACCCACTCAGATTCGAAGCGATTGAGAGAGAGAATCTCAGAAACTTCATTGAATGGTTAGGTCACTGTATGACAGAATCTCAGGGTGGTCAAGAGGACGTCACACTCTCGAACTTGCTCGAAGTACCTGACCAGCTGCTCGAAATCTGGTCTACTCAGCAGGAACTCTACAACGTCTTTGCAGATGATGACTTGATAGGGGCTCTGAACCTCACTCCAGATTCTGATACCAACCTCAACAACATAGGCGTAACGCCTGAGCAGAGAGGGAAGGGCTACGGACGACAGATAGCATTGCAGGCTCTCAACCGTCTTAGAGAGCTGGACAAGGAGAAGGCACGTCTAAGAGTCCATGCAGAAAACAAGCCAGCGACAGGTCTTTACAAGTCACTGGGCTTCAAGGTGGAGGAGGAAATAGCTGACCTGATAGTGTGGCGGAACGGGCCTGAGTAGACCTTCAGCTGTTCATCGTCTGTATAGAATCTCTGGAACATCACCAGAACTCTCCAAGTCTTTATGGGAATGATTATAAGGCATCCCCAAGAGGCGAACTAGCCTCAGACGAGTCAGAATGAGGTTGTACACCATGTCCGAAGATTATCGACATATCGTTCGAATTGCAGGCCGCGACATCGATGGCCAGGAGAATCTGCTCCAAGGTCTAACTCGTGTCAGCGGTGTAGGCCTTAGACTGTCGAAAGCAGTCTTGACAAAAGCGGGCCTTGACCCTCTCAGCAGGCTGGGATATCTGACAGAGGCCCAGATTTCGATGATAGAGAAGATTATCAAGGACCCGGTGGCAGCTGGCATGCCAGACTGGTACGTAAACAGGCCACGAGATCGGATGAGTGGGAGAATGCTTCACCTTACCGGTCCTGACTTAGAGTTTGCCCACAGGAGCGACGTTGATCGTCTTAAGCGCATCAGATCATGGAGAGGTGTCCGGCATAGCCAAGGTCTGAAGGTTCGAGGACAGCACACGCGAACGACTGGGCGCGGTGGCGTAGCCGTTGGTGTTTCTAGAAAGAAGACTAAGCAATAGTGTGAGGTAGTTGGAGAATGGGAGATCCTCGTCGACAGAAGAAGAAGTACGTGACGCCAAAGCGTCCCTTTGATAGCGAGAGATTCGAGAGCGAACTCCAGCTGATAGGCTCCTATGGTCTCCGCAATAAGAAGGAACTATGGAAGCACAGAACCGAGCTGTCTCGGTATAGAAGACAAGCTCGAAACTTGCTTGCATTGACTGAAGCAGAGAGGGCTACACTTGAACGTGAACTCTTGGGTAAGCTGTCTCGACTGGGGGTCCTGACCGGGGAGCGCACTTTGGACGGTGTTCTTGACCTAACGCTAGAGGACCTCCTTGAGCGTAGAATACAGACGATAGTCTTTCGTAAGGGCATGGCAAGTTCCGCCTACCATGCGCGTCAGCTTGTGACGCACGGTCACATTGCCTTGGATGGGGCGAAAGTCAGCGCCCCTGGGAGGCTGATCACTCTCGAAGAGGAGCAGCGCATGGCTTACGTAGAAAGATCTCCACTCAATGACGAATCACATCCCGCGAGGATAGCCGCTTCTGCAGCAGCTCAAAGGATAGCGGCCGAAGCAGTTGCGGCCGTGGAGGAGGCAGACTTGGCCGTTGATGCCACCGAAGACGATGAATCCAAAACGGGCGATATTGAAGGTCAAGACTGAGGTGTCCGACTATGAGTAAGAGCGACGAACGCAGCAGGTGGGGAATTGCCCACATATTTGCATCGTATAACGATACCATTGTCCACGTTACCGACATCACTGGTGCAGAAACAAT
>JAEORS010000100.1:0-6819 GCA_016840795.1 Candidatus Thorarchaeota archaeon
AGTCTAATATGGCCTGGGTCGATGATGATGACTAGTGTTAAAATTGCAAGCGCGCGTGTCCCACAAACCTTTATTCGATTTCAAAACGCGGCTATCCTGAGGGAGTCTCTTGGACGACCACCACCATTCAGAAGATAATACTCCGCAAACATATGAGAAACCTGTCGCAGAGAAGCCAGTAGACCTTCTCCCGAAGGATGCCCTGCCGTATCAACCCGGGGTAGAAGAGCCTCTGGACTTACTTGTGGATCCAGGAATGGGTGTTATCATCGGCCGATCTGAGTCCTTCCACCGAAAGTATCCACATACAGGACTCGGTATGATTGGAGCGGTGGCAGAGTCGTGTGATGAAATTCTTGAATCGCTCCTCGGAATGCCCGTACACTTGGACCTCGTGAGTCCCCATGTAATGCTCGTCGCTGGTAAGAGGGGCTCTGGAAAGAGCTACACACTTGGCATAATCGCGGAAGAGCTTGCACGTACGATGGAACGTAGAGAGATTGAGGTAGCAGGCGTAGTCATCGACACTGTTGACGTGTTCAGACAGGGTGTTGAACCGAACATTGACCAAGAGGATCTTCTCAGAAAATGGGGTCTGGAGGCACGAGGATTTCCAGTTGCCGTCTACATCCCCCATAGGACGTACAACGGGCTTCCTGATGAAGTGAAGAAGAAGGCACGGCTCTTTCCGCTTGCGATAAGTCCGAGGGAACTGACGGCAGCAGATTGGGGATATGTATTGGAAAAAGGCGGGCAATTGAGCACCGCAATGGATAACCTGATGGGAGACATCCTCGAGAGCCTTCGTAAGGGCTACATCAGCGAGAGCGGTAACAGAATTGGTCCAAAACGCGATTTCAGCATCAAAGACATGATATCGTGCATGGAATCGAAACAGCTACAGGCTCTGTATCAGCCTGCGACAAGAACGGCAATGGTACAGAGACTGAAGAGTGCTGACAAACTGGGAGTCTTTCATCCAGGAGGTGCAAGTGCTCAGGATTTAGCAATTGCAGGTCGAATCACGGTAGTCGATGTGGCCCCGCTTGGCTCAGACGCAGAAACTGTGCTTGCCATTCTCACCAATATGCTGTGTAGACAAGTCTTGACCTATCGAATGGCGTGGACTGACGAAGGAGTAAGTGCACGAGAAGAACTACCTCCCACTTGGTTGATAGTAGATGAGGCTCATACTCTGGTTCCCAAGTCTGGAAGCACTCCGGCCAAAGAGGCGATTGTAAGCTATGCAAAGCTCGGTCGACGCTTTGGTTGTAGCTTAGTATTGTGCACTCAACAACCTTCGGCAGTTGCTGACGAAGCGATATCTCAGGCAGACATCATTGTTTCCCATTCTCTATCGCATGACTCTGATATCCGTGCCTTACAACAGAGGGCACCTGCTGTGATGCCAGAGAAGTTTCGTGACAAGGTCTTCATTAGCAGTCTCCCACGTGGGGTTGCTTTACTATTCGACCAGAGTACAGAGAACAAACGCGGATTCATGATTCAGGTGCGACCTCGTATCTCTCAACATGGAGGCACAGACCGACTCTCTGCCATGTTCGAGGCCGTACGCTTGAAGACCCCAGAAGATACGCCGCCAGAGGGACTGGAACCGCCTGAAACGGAGTCTGTGGAGGAGCGGTCCGAGATTGCGAGGCCCCCGTTGAAGCTCAGTAAGGAGGACTGGGAGCTTCTTGATGCCTGGATGAAGGATTACATCCAGGCTTTGTCTGATAGACAGATGCAGGAGATCGACATAACTGAGGAACCATCTCCTAGGGAGGAAGACCCAGTGCCAGCGTCCCGGATGGAGTGGGAGCTTTCTGTCGAAGCACCATTTGACGCATACACTCCTGCAGTAATCGACGGGAGTGAAGTGATGATTCGTCGTTTTGGACCGGTATCGACCTCACTCTTGGGGAAGGCGATTACACGCAAGGTCCTGTATTCCCCGGTTACTCACGAGTTTCTATTTGGGACCAAGAGCCCACACAGAGAATCGGAAGCAATCATGAAACGTGACAAGGAACCTAGTCTAGTGGTCGAAGAGATTGTCACAGTCCTTGTAGGTCTAGGTATGTCCATTGATTCTGTGTGCCATGGAGAGGGCTTCTCTTTCGTTCTGTTTCGAAAAGACAGTCTTCGCGCGGCCCTCTCGGGAGGAGCAAGCGGGAGCCTCACTTGTGTATCGGTAGTTGTCGTGGGTGACAATCGAAAAGAAGTGACTACCATCTCCTCCCGACTGGCTGACCTCGATGACTAGTTCACAAGTAAGCGCGACCCCTTTCGCCCTAAAATTACCCTTATAAGCGGGTGAAGTCGTGTGGCCTTAAGGTGGTAGAATGAGCCCGGAAGCCGTGAAGTCACCCATTAATATCAAACTCGAATCGATGATGGAGCTTGCGAGGATGCTAGTTTCTTCCTCGCAAAGGGACCGTCCAGCGAGTATGCTCTACTTTGAATACAACGGTCGCCACATCTATGGAACCCTGATATCCCACCACGGATTCTTTGAGGCCTACGGACTCCCGCTATGGGTGTATGCAGAGGGCGAAGGACCCCCCGAAGGAGGTTTTCTCTCCTACACTTCCCGTGAGAAGGAAGCCATCAGGTTTGTCAAGACCCTAGAGGCAGAGCCAAGGGTCGCATATCTGCCTATAATCAAGCTTGCCGAGAAGCTGGAGATACTTGATCTCTAGAGTCACTGACGAGTCTTGGTCGACCAGAAGGTCGAATTCTGTTCTAACCACATTTTCAGGTCTCCAACGATGAGACCATGGTCGAAGGCCATATCATCCGTACCTATTGACTCTAGGTTAACCCAAGATGCTATCTCTGCGTCGTCTCTACCCCTTGGCTCTCCGCCTAATGGACGCGCCACGAACGCAGTCGTAATTACGTGGCCTCTTGGGTCTCTGTCGGGGGCGCTGTACACTCCCAGAATCGCTTCCAACTCAACTCTCATTGAGGTTTCTTCAAAGGCCTCCCTGGCAGCAGCCTGTTCTACTGTTTCACCGTACTCAACAAAGCCTCCAGGGAGAGCCCATCTCCCCTTGTAAGGCTCCTTTCTTCGCTTGATGAGCACGATTCTTTCTCGGTCTAGCACTGCAATGTCCACCGTGGAAGCAGGATTCTCATACACCTAGTGCATCTCCCTTGGCGATGCTCTTGCAAGACTCGCTAGACTGACTATTGCGAAGATGAGGAACGCCAACCAGATTATCAGAGTGATCAGCAGAAGGTTGGTCTTGAAGAACAACTCCACTACCAAGAACATGCCAACAACTAGAATGTTTGATGGCCCACCCATAGTGCTATTGTCCTGAACCCCTAGCCGCATTCTCACAAGTATCATGATGGCAACGATTGATAGTGACACCCAATTGATGAAGGATGTGAAGATCCATGACTGATCCATGAACTCGAGGACTCCAAATGGTGTTGGTATTGGTGGAAGGTAAACATAAAGAAAGACAAGGAAGAGAATCAGCTCGCCTATTCTGATCCTTGTAGTGGGGGTCCTCGTATAGACAGTGCCATAGAGACCTCTATCATACTCCTTTGCGGCAAAGAAAACAAAATACACAGGAGCACCGAAACTCAGCGCGTTCACCAGACATTGTGCAAATCCATAGACTACCCTGAGCCAATACCCCTCCCAACTTCCGAGTACCGCAGCCCAGACTTCAAGATACCTCGGAATGAACTCCAACATGATGAATGTTGGAAGAGTGCAGAGAATAATGGCCATCAAAACGGCCAAGGCGGAAGCGGCCTTACCTCCCCCGAATTTGCCAACTCCTATTCTGTAGAAGACGGTACCTGCCACAATCAAGCCTGCAATTATTGCAAGAGGTGCAGCAACCATTGGCAAGATGAAGAACATCAGCACGAAGGCAGCATTGGAGCCGTAGAACACACGCCATCTCAAGGGAACTGCATCGGTTGTTTCCTCCATCAAGTGGACCGTGTTCGCCAGCCTATAGCGGCTGTTGTAAATGATGCCCACCCATGGTGCCGAGAAGATTGCTGGAACGAGGATGTAGTGAAACAGCCAGTTCCAATTGGGATCCACGAATGGAGTGAGTTGAAACGGGAGGAATATCATCAGCAAAAAGAAGTAGACTGGACCAGCCACAGCCAGAAAGACGACAGTCAAGCGTGTCATCAACACGTCAGGATTCAACTTCCGCGCTCCAAGCAAACGGGAACGTATATTCCATTTAAGTGGTATGAGGACCACCACGTCCTAGGGGTTGGAAAACCATGGTAGAGGCATTCGCAAGGAAGCTCCAAGCAACCGCTTTTGTTAGAAAGAGCCGACTAATCATAGGGCTAGACATAGCTGCCAACGTCGGAGGCACACCGAGAGATCAATTACCGGCCGAGATGGACCGTGTGGAGAAATTGGCACTTGATATTGTGAGAAAGACGAGCGACTATGCTGTTGCTTTCAAGTTCAACAGGCAAATAGTCCTGCCGCTCGGGCTCTATGAGAGAATGCCGCGGATTGTAGATGCTGTTCATGAGGAAGGCCTCTCGGCGATTATGGACTGCAAGATTAATGATATCGGAAACACAAATGCCCACATTGCTCGATACTACTTCGATGCTGGATTTGATGCCCTAATTGTGAATCCCTTTGTTGGCTGGGAAGGTGGAATGGACACAGTATTCGAAATAGCTAGAAAGAGAAAGCGCGGTATCATCACCTTGTGCTATATGTCTCACCCAGGGGCGAGTGAAGGCTATGGCCTTGAGGTCGTTGTTGACAAGAAGACGCACCGGCCCTTCTACCTGTTATTTGCAGATCGTGCCAAGCGCTGGGGGGCTGATGGTGTAATTGTGGGAGCCACTTATCCTGAGAAGATTCGAGAGGTTCGAGGAATATTGGGCGATGAGGTGCCTATCCTGAGTCCGGGTGTTGGAGCCCAGGGCGCCTCCGCAAGAGAGGCGATTGATGCTGGCGCGGCCTATGTCATAGTAGCCAGGTCCATAGGTAATGCAGACGATCCGGGCAGTGTGGCAGCATCAATTGCAGGAGAAACCCGCTGATGCTGAGATTGGCCATCTGCGAGGCGTCGACTTGCAGAGAACACTTGTGTACATCATGGACCAGAATGGAACGCTCTGGGGATGATTCCCTGGGAAAAGGATAAAGGCTAGATAGAATCCAGTTCAATGTGGAGATGTACATTATTGTACATGTCCAACGCAACCGGGCCGAATGGTGACCTGCCACACAGACTCGGGGAGCGACATCTGATGGCAAACAATTCAGGTTATAGTTTTGCGACCTGGACTTCCTTCATTGAGGAGTCCCAAATTAGAGCACTTCTGAAATACAAGGTGAAGTATTACTTCGCTGGAGGCCTACCCGGTATCATGCCCACCAAGATCTTCGGACAGATATTGAAGGACCTGGGTCAGACATATCAGGACGACCCGAAGCAGGCTATTGATGATCTGAACTATGGGCCAACGGGGGGCCAACCTTGGTTTCTCAAGACTCTTGCAGAGCGGCTACAGAGAGTCAGGGGAATCCCGATTGACTGCAAGAACGACTGGGAGTGTGTGTCTGTGACAAACGGATCACAGCAGGCTCTCTATGCTATTCTAGACACAATGATTGATCCCGGAGATGTAATAATCACTCCTGAGCCGGCATACCTTGGTTTCTTGGTCCCTGCTGTGAAACTGGGTGCCAGAGTAATCACCGTGCCGACGGACCTAGATGGGATGATTCCGGAAGATGTGGAGAAGGCAATTGAGATTTCCAAGAAGAACTTTGGCAAATGTCCAGACATTGTCTATGTTGTACCTGACTCAGACAACCCAAAGGGAACAACACTTCCCATGAAGCGTCGGCAAGCTCTCTTCGACCTTTGCGAGAGTGAGAACATACTCATTCTCGAAGACTCGGCCTATGCTGAGATCCAGTTCAAAGAGAATCCCAAGCCAATTAAGACTCTTGATAAGGAGAATGAACGTGTGGCATATCTCGGCACCTCAAGCAAGGAGGCTGCGGTGTTAAGGGTAGGATACTCTGTTCTCCCGGCAAACGTGCAAGAACATGTACTCACGGACAAGGGGTATCTTGACCTATGCACCTCAACTCTAGTGCAACGTATTCTGGACATCTACTATCGAGACTACATCGACGAGGCCATGCGCCAAGGAATCCCCAAGTACAAGGAACGTTATGAAGCAATGGCGAAGGCAATTGACAGCTCCTTCCCTGCTGGAGTAAGAACTGATCCGACTGGTGGCTTCTTCATATGGTGGGAGAGCGAAAAGCCTTTCAACAGTGCAGATTTCCTGCAGGACGTTGCTATACCCAATGATCTTTGCTATGTTCCCGGAGGTGCATTCTACCCAATTACTGGGTATAGGCTTGTGAACAACGGAAGTGAACTCGAACCCAGCAAGCCCAAGAACAACACAATGCGTCTAGGCTTCTCATATGCCTCACCAGATGTGATTACGTATGGGATTGAACGACTGGGGAATCTCCTCTCGAAGAATTTGTGACAACTCCAGCATTGAGCTAAACCTAACCTTCGAGTCCCCTATATTGTGAAGTTCACAAAATACGTTGCACCATTCTTCATCTCAGATACGTATGCCCTGAAGTAGGGGCCAAACAGGTCAGGGAAACCAGAGTTGATGGCCCATTCAACCCATGACCATGTGGCCTCTTGGCCAATCTTCTCCTGAGTGAACTGGCCATAGACCCAACTCAGATATCTTTCCACCTCTAGCTTTGTCATCAAATGGTCATCACTGCTCTTGCCTGGTTCTCCCAGCTTCTCATGG
>JAEORS010000101.1:0-6723 GCA_016840795.1 Candidatus Thorarchaeota archaeon
AGACCATGCTGAGAAGAAAGTTGGTCTCCGACATGCTATTGTCAATCTCTTGGTACCAATAGACATGCGAGTTTTTGTAGAACTTGAAGTCCTGAGGATGACCAGTAGATTCACCTTCTGCCCAGAGTTGTATGTGGCGGCCGGAGCTCTGAGAATAGCCGGCATAGATACTCTGCTTGGTAGGTTCATCGTTCAGACTCCTGGCATCCCATCCGAGTGGATAGTTGGCCACGCCTCCAGACGGTTCACTATTATTGCCGGGTATACCATTGTCAAAGGTGCCGTTTAGAGCGTACAGTCTGGATAGACTGCTGACATTGACTTCCACTTGATTGCTCATCCATCCGTTTCCCGTGTCCAGTGTGAGATTGGATTGCACAACGGGTTGAGTGTCGGTGCGGGTGTGAATGAAACCGGTTGATTCAGTGTTTATCCCCTCTTGTCTAATCTCAAGGGGGTTGAAAACGCCGCTGCGCGTGTCGGCTGACAAGACCAGATCCATCGTTGGAGGAGAGTCAGTATGCTTGGTAGTAGAGTCGTCCGGAAGAAGTCTGGAATCTACCAATGGTTCGATATTTAAAGCCACAGCTAGGAGTATAGCCACGATTGACAGTATGATGACTCTCTTCCTGAGCACCGGGACCTTCTCCAGGCAAGTCCGAACATCGAACTGCGTGCTTTGAAACGGTCTAATTCGGCTTTAGGCACATAGCTCAAGGAAAACGCGATGATTCTGTATTTATGTGGATTCGGCACAAACGAACTCCGCTATTTGGACAAGTTTGACACATTCTCGAGAGTCAGACTATGCATTGCGAAATGCACACCTAAGAAAGCATCTCAGTTACAGCAATCATGTTTCCGCGATTCAATAGCCACTTCCGGTCCAATGCGCGCTTCACAGCTTGCATCTCTTGGATTCCCTTCTCTCCATACATAACCTCAAGAAAGCCACGTTTGAGTTTGCCAATTCCATGCTCAGCCGCTACTGTTCCACCAAGTTCCACTGCCTTTTTCGCAAAGAGCATGTAGTTGTCCATGCCCTGCTTGACTTCCTCATTGTTGCGAGGTAGCATATTGACGTGAAGATGGTTGTCACCGACGTGGCCGAATATTACATACTCCATTCCTTGTGCCTCAAGAGTGTCACGATAGAACTTGAGATAGTCACGAAGGGCCTCATCTGGAACAGCCATGTCTGTACCAATCTTGTGAACCTCGTGATGCTCTGCCTTTCTCATGGCGATTATGGCATTCACGGTTTCCGGGACGAAGTGTCGGACTGTCTTCATCTTCTGAAGCTCTGACCTGTCCATTCCAGCCCAGCTGGATTCCGAGGAGGTGTTGTGTCTATTGAGAATCTCCTCTAGGCCCATGACCTTCGACTCCATTGTTTCATCTGTATATGAGAACTCAAAGAAGACTATCGCCTTGGTTTCGGGAGACATCGCAGGCACTCTGATACCAGACGAAGTGGCCTTCTCTTTGATCATTTCAATTGCATTTGAATCAAAATACTCCAGGAAGTTCATCGGTACTGGAGTGTTCGGAGCGCGGATCTCGTAGACAAAATCGATGGCATCCTCTTCGCTGGGGAAGAACGCCATGACAGTCATTATGTTATCTGGCATCTTGTTGAGACCCAGCTCCACCTCTGTTATCACACCCAGTATGCCCTCAGAGCCGATGAAGAGGTCGATTAGGTCCATGTCCGGTTTCGCAAACAGTCCAGCAGCGTTCTTGGTGTCTGGCATCTTATAGCTCGGAACCGGAATGTCAGTCGCGGTCCCGTCACTGAGAGTAATTTGGAACTTGCCGTCCTCTGCCATTACTTGCCCACGCTCAATGTCTAGGATGTCCCCGTTAATCAACACAACTTGTATTCTGTATACCCAATCTCGTACAGCACCGTGTATGAACGTCCTGGCACCTGAGGCATTACATGCTACGATTCCTCCAAGCCACGCACTCATTTCGGTGGGGTCAACTGGGAATGTAAAGTCGCCAGACTCTCCAAGGAACTGTTCAAGAACTTTCTGTTGAGCCCCTGTTCCTTTGCCCTTCAAGCTGTCAAGGCTCTTTGAGGTCACAACGCTGACCAAGTCTTCGAGAAGGACCCCAGCTTGCGCACATATGGAATAGAGTCCATCATTAGCACTGTATTCCATATAGAGCAACTTGGTCATCTTCTCTAGATTGAGAGTAGTTCCACCAAGGGGAACAGCAGCACCTGTGAGGCCCGTCCTTCCTCCTTGAACAGTGACAGGAGTCCCAGAATCATATGCTTCCTTCAGGACTGCAGCAATCTGTTCCACAGTTGCAGGGAACACAATCTTGTCAGTCTGCCCATCGAACGAGTGGCTCTCGTCATCTAGATAAAGCGCGTACGTGTCGCTAATCTCAGCTTGGTCAGTGATGACTTTCATCTCAGAGAGATCTGCGCTGGCAGGTGCAGATGCTTTGATTTGATTGGTCATTTTCAGCCTCACTTCTTGTCTGATTGATTCAGGCCAATCTAGGTTTCAATATCAAACATTTGGTATGTAAAGGGGCTCGGTCAACGTGCAGACTCTTTTTTTGGAACGGAGTATAACGAATCTACTGTGCACGGAGAATCATTCCGCCTGGAATAGTGAGAGGCTATGAGAATAGCGGCAGTATCTGACATTCATGTTCGTCCGGACAAGGGGGATGAGGCTCTCCTTGAGGAGATTCACAGTCGGGTTGAGGAGATATCTCCGGATGTCTTTGTAATCGCAGGGGATGTCAGCAATAGGATAGCCACTCTTTCAGACACTCTGGCGAGGCTCCGCGCTTCCAGTGCTATGAACTTGTTTGTACCCGGAAACCATGACATCTGGTTTGAAGAGAATATTGGACTTGGGTCCTTGGAGAAGTACTCTACCGCACTAAGCGACGCATGTAGAGAGAGTGGTTTTCTCTATCTTCCAGATGCACCCTACGTGAAAAAGAAGATAGCATTTGTAGGGTCCATTGGCTGGTATGATTACTCTTTCAAACGGGAAGACTTGAAGATACCATACAAGGCATACGCACAGAAGGAGTGGAGAGGCAACATTTGGTACGACCAACTCTGTATTGACTGGGGATATACCGATGTGGAGGCGACAACTCTGTTCAATCAGAAACTAGAGTATGACCTGTCAGTTCTATCAAAGAGCATAACCCGAGTGGTGTTCGTTTCCCATCATCTTCCATTCCGCGACTTGACTCTCTATAAGGGGCGACTGCCTTGGGACTTCTTCTCGGCGTTTATGGGAGCAGAGAGCACAGGAAGACTGTTGCTGTATGATGGGCGGGTGATTCTAACGATATCGGGTCACAGTCACATAAGAATGCAAAAACAGTTCAATGGAATCAGATCCTTCACGGTTTCACTTGGCTACGGACGCCCTGCTGATGGCAACTATTCAGATCTCGCTCTGAACGCAGTCGCTCACATCGAGGTCGTTGATGGAAGTGTCAGCGCTCACGATTTCGTTGAGGGAGATATATGCGAAGGAATGCCATATGCGGATGCCAGATAGACACTCTGATGCGACACATTAATGAGCAGGACCTTGACACACCGTACTTCAGTTAGCCTCCTGAAGCCTTTCAGCGGGCGGCATCATGAATGGTGTGAACGCAACAATGAAGATGCCGGGACGGGAAGTCATTGGCGCAATCCTTGTCGCGGTGATGGCCATCTTTGCACTCGTTTTGACTGCTGTTTTCAACGATCTCAAAATTCCTGTCCTCATCGTGTTCATAGGAACATACATTCTAATCAGTACTGAGAAGTTGAATAGGACCGCCTTGTCACTCTTGGGGCTGGCCATTGTGGGCGTGGTTCTGTTTCTCGGCTTCGAGATGGGACTCGGGGGAGGCGAGGATTTTGAACACCTAATCGTGGGTATTGATTGGACAACCATCATCTTTGTCATCGCTATGAGTGTCATCGTGTCGGTTTCTGCGGCCTCTGGCCTGTTCCAGTACATTGCACTTAGGATTGCTGCACCCAGTGGGGGGGACCATAAGGCTCTGTTCACAACCTTCTTGGTTGTTGTGGCCGGTATTAGTCTCTTCTTTGATACGGTTTCAACGATGCTAATAGCGGCTCCGTTCACAATCGAGATATGCAAGGCCCTTGAGATTGACTTCAAGCCCTTTCTGGTGTCTGAGGCAATAGTGTGTAACTTTTCCTCGATACCATCAGTCGTTGGCGCAGTGCCAAATCTTGTCATCGCAGGCGCGACTTACCTTGATGTCGGATTACTGTTCGTGGCATTCATGCCGCTATCCATCATTCTGTTCTTGGTCAGCCTTCCGATACTTCACCGATGGTATGGAAGCAAATTCGGCACAACAGGAGAGGATCGGACAGATCGAGTCTTCTCGATCGACCCTGCAACAATGATAAAGGACCGCTGGGACTTCAACGTATCTGTAGTTGCCATTGTGTTTCTTGTAATTGGATTTGCACTTGGCCCGACCTTTGGTATCGTGCCCCCGATGACAGCGTTGATCGTTGCTTCCACCATGCTCCTGATAGCGCATGAGAGAGCAAATGATTTCTTGAATAGGATAGGATGGCCAACTGTCTTCTTCCTAGTAGGCCTCTTTGGACTAGTTGGGGCCTTAGAAGTCACTGGCTTGATTGATGATCTGGCGCTTCTCGTGGGCGATATCATAGGCGACAATTCGGCCTTTGCAACTGTCTTCCTTGTCTGGATACCTGCTATCCTCTCGGCTTTCCTAGACAACCTGCCAGTGTCAGCCGTGCTGGCACCGATTGCTCAGCAATACGCAACTTTGAGCCCAGTACTTCCCCTGGCGTTGGTGTTTGCAGTGAACATAGGAGGCTACATATTCACCCCTTTGGGGTCTCCTGCTAATATGGTTGCAATCGGGCTCTCTGAAGCTGAACACAACCCAATACCATTCATGGAGTTCGTGAAGATCGGTACACTCCTAGGAATGATTCACCTTGCAATTGGTAGTGGATATCTCTTACTCATCATGTTTCTCTTGGGTGGTTGATGATTGGCACACCACTAGTAATCGGGATTGGAAACAGCTTAATTAGCAGGGAATCTTGAGCAGAATGCAAGCTGTTTGAAGATTGCGAGAGTAACCTGCAATCTGAATCCGTAAATGGACTCCTAGAACAGCTCAGCATCGAAGATGGTGAAGAAGAGTAGATGGACGCGCTGGCTGTAGCAGTACTAATAGTGTTCATAGGAACCTATGTAGCGATATCTTCTGAGAAGGTAAACAGGACTGCAACGGCCCTCCTCGGGATGGGAGCGGTAGGAATAATCCTGTGGACTGCAGAGATTAGCTTTGAGACTGTCGTCGAACATATTGAGTGGAATACGGTTCTGTTCGTCACTAGTATGATGATTATTATGACGATTGCCGCCTCTTCAGGAATGTTCCAGTATCTCGCCTTGGAGATTACCCGGCCCACTCGGGCCGAAACTAGGAAACTGTTTGTATCAGTCCTAGCGTTCGTCTTCGTCATCTCGCTCTTCTTGGATACTACATCAACGATACTTGTTATGGCCCCCCTGACCATTGAACTGTGCAAGGCCCTCGAGATTGACTTCCGACCCTTTTTGATTGCGGAGGCTATCACAGCGAACTACGCATCAATACCCTCAATCGTCGGTGCAGTACCGAACCTTCTAATCGCAGACCAAGCGCATGTAGATCCGGGGTTCCTCTTCGAATCGCTCATGCCGCTCTCCATCATATTATTCTTGGTATCTCTGCCTCTTTTTCTCAGAATATTCAAGGACAACCTGACTCCATCAGAGGAGGATCTGGTTTCACAGATGCTTCTCATCAATCCTCAGTTTATGATACGATCCAGGAGAGACTTCTACCTCTCTATACTGGCCATGTTCATCTTGGTTGTGGGCTTCACCATTGGACCAAGCTATGATTTCTCTCCGGCTGCCATAGCAATAACCGTGGCCGCCGGCTTACTAATACTGAGCCGTGAGTGGGTAGACGAAATACTCAAACGTGTGAATTGGGGGACCATCTTCTTCCTAATCGGTTTGTTTGGACTTGTTGCTTCGCTTCAAATCACAGGGATTATTGACGAGATCGGAAGTGGGATTGGTGCGCTAATCCAGGGAAACGAGGCGCTCGGCATCGTCTTCATGACGTGGGTGCCCTCGCTGCTATCTGCGGTAATCGACAACATCCCAGTCTCTGCGGTTCTTGCCCCAATTGCACTGCAGTTTGCGCCAATTAGCCCAATCCTTCCTGTTGCACTCATGTTCGCGGTGAACGTTGGAGGATTCATCCTGCCGATCGGTGCTCCTGCAAACATCCTTGCCATGGCATTCGCAGAGAGAGAGAAATCACCCATTAGCATGGCAAAGTTTGCCAAGGTTGGAGCCCCACTCGGACTTCTGATGTTGGGAATTGGGACTGGTTGGCTTCTACTATTGGGTCTGTTTGTTTAGAATAAGGGTGGTGTCTGCCCCCGTCTTGTGCCGCCGGGAGGACAGAACTCAACGGAGACAGGACACCATGTAGCAAGCTGTATATCAACGCTAATTAGGTGTTTGGTAACGACAATCACACATAGAAATCGAGGTGCCATATTGCCAAAACGTGCTCGTTGTCCATACTGCGACAGGCTGTTCAACCGAGGTGTGCTAGATGACCATGTCGTAGGATGTAGAGCTCGACACCAGAAAGAAG
>JAEORS010000102.1:0-6675 GCA_016840795.1 Candidatus Thorarchaeota archaeon
AGTATAGTCACAAAGTCCGTCGAGGTCGCGGGATTCTTGCTTGTTATCTTTGCTGTGTACACGATGGTAAGAGTGGACTGGGCAGGTGTGCCCCGCAGAGTGAGAAGGTCCGAAGTAACTCTGGAGAACTAGATGATGGAGTCCTTTACACTTGAACCTGCTTTCTTCTTAGGTGCATCATCGTCTTTCACTGAACCCATGCCGCCGAAGAAGGACTTGCCCGCCTTGGTAACCGAAACAAACCCGTCACGCAACTTGTCACCAATTGATGCAATGTTAAAACCAGCACCCAAGGGAGTTGGCATGCTCACCAATCCAACATTGTTCATCTCGTTGAGAAGCTGAACATATGCAACAAGTCGATGTAGTGCCAAGAGACCTACACACTTGGTGAATGCCCGCTTCATCCCCTCAACAAGCCCGACACGAGGGTCTTCGAACTCCTGGAGGGCGCTCTCAATCTCCAAGAAGGTACAACATATGGTGCGTGCATTTTCGTCGGGATTCTCCATAAAGTGTCCAGGGGCTTCGAGCAGAAACGGGTTTCTAACGTACTCATGAATCTTGAGCCGAGGCGCCTCTTCTGGAATTGACCACCAGGTTTCCAAATGTTGATCACTTAGAGGATGTACTTCAATCCCCTTGTCCAATGATGCAGATGGCATCTTTCCGTCAGGTAGGAATGAATGCCAGCCTGGAACCATCCTAAGGCCGGGTCCATCTGCTCCAGGATGTGCAAGGTCTAATCGACGTGAGCAATAGTGCACCGAATCGTATATCGCATACCTACGGTCGTGGCCTATGAACACGAAGACCGGTTCATAATCGGCCTCATGTGCAGGTACCGCTTGATAATCCCACACGTAGAGGTACTGAAGACATGTGATGCCGCTGTGACCCTTTTCGACTACTCGTCCAAAGACATTGACGAAATCAGTTTCTCTGAGGGCCTCTCTAGTTTCGTCAGGAAGAACCTTGCCCAATGACTTCAGGAGAGTCTTGTCTGCCGTCAGGACGCCGCTGGTCGGTGGAAGGTTCGCTTCTAGAAGGTGTTTGTCATAGAAGACGTGATTGCCGCTCGCCCGCTGATTGAATGTCATCTTCGATGTAGGGAATTCAATGTGTAGTAGATCCCTATACTTCTTCTCCACCAATTCTCATGACCTCCGTTCGCACAGTTTGCCACCTCCATGGTGGGAGGACCGGGAGTATCACCTTTCCGGACGAAATGAGAGATACGTCCTTCCGGACTTGCCGGCTTCGTAGTCCAGTACAACAGGAATCCCAAGGCCGATCTCCTCCGGCTTAAGGGGGTCGAATCCCTGCAACCTACCTGTGACTCGAGTTCCTTCCTCCAAGTCTACAATCGCAATGATGTAGGGTATCTCTTCTTGGAACGCATCTGGAGCAACGTGAATGACTGTGAACGACACGAGGGTTCCTTTTCCACTCACTCGGGCCCACTCCATCTTATTGCCACCACAGCTGTAGCAAGTGCCCGAGGGAGGGGCAATGATTGTACCACAGTCAAGGCACTTGAATGGCTGAAAGTCATGTGCTTCTATGTTCTTCAAGTATTGCTCAATTGTCGGTTTCTCAGTCATGCGTCTGCCCTCCTGAAGATACTCACTACGCAACTGGCTCCGGTTCCGCCAAAGTTGTGCATTATGCCAGTGTCGTGCTTGGCGACTTGATTCGCACCAGCATCTCCTATCAGCTCCCGGTAGACGACAACAGCTTGTTTCACTCCGGTTGCACCCACGGGGTGTCCCACAGCCTTCAGGCCGCCCATGGGGTTGATGGGTCGATCACCGTCTAGAGCGGTGACACCATCCCGAACGGCCTTTGCTCCCTCACCTGGCTCAAAGAAGCCTATGTCTTCGCTAGCTATGATCTCGGCGATTGTGAAGCAGTCATGGACTACAGCAAAGTCCATGTCTTCAGGACCAAGTCCTGCCATCTTGTAGGCGTCCCTGCTGGCCGCGACCGATGCCTCGAATGATGTAAGCTCAGAACGATCACACAGATTCATTGATGCAGAAGCCTGACCAGTCCCAACTACACTCACTGGAGTGTCCGTGTATTCCTTGGCCTTCTCCTTTGAAGTCAGGACCATCGCCGCAGCTCCGTCTGAGATGGGAGAGCAGTCAAACAGTTTCAGCGGCCACGCTATATAGCGAGGTGTCATCGCTTTCTCCATTGTGATTTCTTTTTGGAACTGAGCAAGAGGATTCGTCGCGGCGTTCTTGTGGGCCTTTACAGCGACGCGAGCCATGTCTTCTTCAGTTGTGCCGAACTTCTGCATGTGCGCAACAGCGGCAATTGCAAATACACCGGGAAACGTGAGTCCCATACTCGACTCAAACTCGTCATCTGCTGCTGCAGCTAGAGCCTCTGTTGCTTGATTGGTTGACACCGACGTCATCTTTTCTGCGGCAGCCACAAGAACAGTGTCGTAGATACCGGACTCTATGGCCATTATTGCGGACCGCAGTGCGGTGGCCCCAGAAGCGCAGGCGGCCTCGTGCCTCGTTGCAGGAAGCCCCCGTAGACCAGCATAGTCTACGAGGAGAGGAGCTGTATGACCCTGATGGACCAACATCTCTGGAACGAACGTTCCTACAAACACAGCCTGAACATCCTTCTTGGGGATGTCTACATCAACTGTTGCCTTATCAACTGCCTCTGCGAACATCTCACGGAGCGTTATGCCTTCTAGATTCCCAAACTTCGTCTGAGCTCCACTGACTATCTGCGTATTCTTAAGCGGCACTTTTGCTTTCCACCATCCTTTGGATACTTCGCCCGGAGAACTTCGAATATAAAAACCCTGACTAATGGAAGCAACAAAGCAGGCAACTGAACGCTTCAAAGGGATTTTATAGCGGTATTGAAACCGAAAGCAGCGAGTTGACAATCAATGGACTTCTCATTATCTGAAAAAGACCAGAAGCTGTTTGAGAGAGCTAAAGAGTTTACTCGTGAACACGTCACTCCACGTGCTCACGAGCTTGAAAAACGGAATGACTTTCCCAAAGAGGTGGTTCAGAAGGCATATGAGGCAGGTCTGATGAACCTTCACGTCCCACCTGAGGCGGGAGGCCCAGGCCTTTCTCTCTTGTCAGAAACGCTGGTATCTGAGGCGACAGGTTACGGATGTGCAGGAGTCGCCACCACGATTCTATGCAACAATCTCGCCTTTGCTCCTCTGATGATTGGGGCAACAATTGATCAACTCAAGGAGTATGTAGAGCCTCTGATTACTGGCAAGGATGCCAAGTTTGGGGCATTCTGCCTAACAGAACGAAAGGCTGGCTCAGATGCCGCGGCAGTTGCCACACGGGCTGCGCGTGATGGCGACGAATACGTGATCAATGGTACAAAGTGCTTCATTACCAATGCGACACAGGCCTCGCTATTCACTGTGTTTGCTTCTACCCAACCCGAACTGAAACACAAGGGCCTCTCTGTCTTCATGGTTCCCAAGAGCAAGGGAGTGAAGATAGGCCACATCGAAAACAAAATGGGTCAACTCAACTCTGTCCAGTCGGAGGTCTTCTTCGAGGATGTTCGAGTTCCCAAGGATTGCCTTGTAGGTAAGGAAGGGGAAGGATTCAAGATTGCCATGATTACCTTAGACAAGACGAGAGCAGGAATCGCAGGGATTGCTACAGGTGTGGCCCAAAGGGCATTGGATGAGAGCGCCAAGTTTGCCAACGTGAGGCATCAGTTCGGAAAACCGGTTGGTAGATTCCAAGGCATTGGTTTCATGTTGGCGGAAATGGCTGCTAGGACTTCAGGTGCTCGTCATCTCACTAGATATGCTGCGTGGCTTGCTGACAATGGAATCGACAACTCTAAGGACTCAGCCATCGCGAAGTTCTTTGCGGCGGACGCGGCAATGCAGAACGCGGTTGATGCAGTTCAGGTATTCGGTGGATATGGATACGTCAAGGAGTATCCTGTAGAGAAACTTATGCGTGATGCCAAGCTCTTGCAGATATACGAGGGAACCAATCAGGTCCAGCGACTCGTGGCAAGCGGGAGGATTCTCAAGGAGAGCGTCAATCTCGATACAGGATTCCATGTGAAGTATGACGGCCAAGACGCACCAATACCTTAGACTGTGTAGGTGCAGTGTAGGATTAACCTCAGATCTCATTCACGTGTTTCCAGAATAAAGCTTGATACCCGACAGGCCCTCTTTCCTGAGTAAATGGAACCCTTGTACACTCTTCGTCAGGAAGCACACTGAATCAATATCATTCCACTAATGATTTATGTGCCTGAGTTCGAGCCCAGACACAATCCAGCATTGGACGGAGAGAGCTTCTCGTGGAGGACAATGAAACAATCAGGATGATTAAGCATCGTCGAGCCATCAGAGACTACGACACTGCAAAGGAAGTATCCGACGAGCTGATTTACAAGATAATTGAAGCAGGAGGCTATGCTCCTAGTGCAGAGAATCAACAACCCTGGCGAGTCATCGTCGTTCGCAACAAAGAAACTAAGATATTCATTGGGCAGATTGCCGTTGACCGTACCATAGAGCTCTTTGGACGTGTGACCCCACGCGAAGAGCTTGAACGACGCCTAGGCTACATTCGTTCAAAATTCAGTCTTGAACGCACAATTGACACACTCGTCACTGGAAAGCGCTTTGAGTACATCAAGGGCGAACCTGAAACCAATGGAGCGCCAGTTATCCTCGTGCTTGCAATTGATCAAACACATGTCGGCATTAGTCAACCCACACTAAGGGGAACCGGAGGTGTATATGGATGGTCGTCCCCCAGACATGCCATTATTGCAGGCTCGATGATGATGCAGAACATGGCACTTGCGGCTACCTCGCTTGGGCTTGGTAGCTGTGTATCATCAGTACAGCTTGATCACTTTGATGATGTGGGAGCCATATCAGAGAGATTGGGGATTCCATTTCCACACTGGGTACCAATCCTTTGCCTCACAATCGGCTATCCAAAGTACGATAGAACTCTCGGACCTCCACGGCAAATGCCCGAAGAGATAGCATTCGATGAGAAGTGGGGAGAATCTTTCAAGGGGTGAAGCAATATGGCAGAACTTGATACACTGAGAAAAGCAGTATTGTCACTCCTTGATGGGATGTGGTGGGCGCTTCGTGACAGTGTTGGGGCGCTATCAATCTATGAGGGATACTCGGGCGGATTTAAGCAGATGGGCGCGGAGTTCGCAGAGGGTGTCGGGGAAAAGGGAGCTGAGGCGGCTGCGAAGATGGCTGCGAACCTGTTTGCGGCGATTGGTCTAGAAGTTGAACGTGATGGGAATGCAGTCTTAGTGAAGTCATGCCCAGTATGGAACAGAATACTGGAACGTGGACTTGAGTACGCTTTCCACCTTGAGGAGATATGCTGGAAACCGATGCTCGAGGGTATAGGAGAGAAGGCTGGAGCAAGACCTGTGGTTGAATCATCTCTTAGACTATCCCACTTGGAGCGAGTCAGATTGGATTACAAGAAGGGCAAAGCCAAGGCTGCACTTGAGAGAGGCGAGATGTCGAGAGAGGATCACAAAACTCAGATCGCCTCATTCGAAGAGAGTTTCCAGCAAATACCAGCACAAGGCCGTTACCGATTCGAATAAGAAGGAATTCGATTCAGAAGTATCCGCTAGAAGGCGGGCTAGGTCCATGGAAACGCTAGAAAAGGCCGGACTGGCTGTAAACTACAACAAAGTGAGTAGCACCAAGCCGAAGAGTCTCCCCAAGAAAGTGTACATCTGGGATGAAACGCTGCGTGATGGCGAACAGACACCCGGAGTGGCTCTCACGCTCGATGAGAAGATCGAGATTGCAAAGATGCTGGACGAAGTGGGAACCTCTATTGTGGTTGTTGGGTTTCCTGCAGTGAGTGACCACGAGAGGAAGATTGTCGCTGCAATCGCAAAGGAGGGACTCAACAATGCAACTGTTGGTGCTCCTGCTCGCGCGATGATTCAGGATATTGATGCATGTATCCAAGCGGAGGTTCAGGAGATTCCCATATTCATTGCTACATCGGACTTCAGGCTCAAGTACCAACTTCGAATGACGAGGGAGGAAATGCTTCATAGACTCGCGGAATGCGTGGAGTATGCAAAGGACCATGGACTCATTGTTGACTACATCGCCGAAGACTCGACTCGCAGTGACATGGACTTCTTGTGTGATGCATATAAGACGGCGATTGATGCAGGTGCAGACAGGGTATGTATAGCCGACACTGTTGGTTTTGTGCGTCCCGAAGTGATGAAATACATCGTCAGAGAGGTCAGGTCGCGCTTGTGGTCAGACAAGAAATACAAGGTTCCTCTGGTAGTACACTGCCATAACGACTTCGGTCTTGCCAATGCAAATACTCTGGCCGCTGTCGAGGAGGGAGTGACCTATCCTCACGTCTGTGTGAACGGATATGGTGAGAGAGCGGGCAATGCGGCATTCGAAGAGGTCGTGATGGCTCTCGAGCAGCTATATGGAGTCGATACCGGAATTGAAACTGAGAGACTATACCAGCTCTCAAGACTTGTCGAGAGAAACTTCGTGGTACCTCTTCCTCTCCACAAGGCAATCTCTGGAGACAATGCATTTACGCACTCCAGCGGCATCCATTCTCACGGTCATCTGACGCATTCTATGACTCACGAACCAATCAG
>JAEORS010000103.1:0-6671 GCA_016840795.1 Candidatus Thorarchaeota archaeon
CCGTGGATGCCGGTCGTGAAGTTGGCAAGGAATGCGGAAGAAGTAGCTTCCTCTGCCGGCTCGATCTACACTCACGCTCCAATCGTGGAGGGTGTGATTGAGGCAATGAAGGCGGGTCTGAAGAAGATAGCAGTAGTCGGCACATCCTGCAACATTGACGCAGTTCACAATATGGCAACGCTGCCCTCCGGTATCATTGGCTACTTGCCCAAAGCAGAGGCGATTACTCTGGGTCTCTTCTGTACGAAGTCGTATGAGTATCCTGGCCTTGTGGAGTTCCTCAAGAATGAGGGGATTGACATCAAGAATGTCAGTAGATTCGCTATAGCCGGAGGGAAACTGACGGCTGATCACAAAGATGGCTCAAGCGAGTGGCCGGTGAAGGACCTTGAACATATCTCTTCGAGCTCTTGTGACTATTGTCATGACATGAATTGCAGGAACTCAGACATCTCTTGCGGCAACGTCGGCTCCGAGGAGGGGTGGACTACGCTGCTGCTGCTCACTGAACGGGGTGAGAAGGTCTTCAAACAGGCAGTAAAAGACGGCTCTATCGAAGCAGAACCCATAGACGAAAAGGACTTCAGAGCAGTGGACAATCTTGCGAGATTCAAGGCATCTCGATGGTATCAGATGAAATTGCATTGAGGAAAGACTACTACTGACTAATCGGTTTCCTCGTCCAGCTCTTTAGCAGATAGCCCGAGGTGCTCAGGATACGTAAGAACATCCTCATCACAAGTCGTCCCGGAATGGGGAAGACCACAGTGATTAGGAGGATAATTGACAAGTTGGGTAGTGAGAAGGCAGGGGGCTTCTGGTCAAGCGAGATAAGGGAAGGAGATCGCAGAGTCGGTTTTGAGATCAATACACTTTCTGGTCAACGTGGTGTCCTAGCACATGTGGACATAGGAGGCCGCCCGAGAGTAGGGAAATATGGTGTGAATCTCGCAGATATTGAAAGAGTCGCGATTCCAGCTCTGGCAAGAGCTCGAGAGTCAAATCGCATTATCGTCATCGATGAGATTGCCAGTATGGAGCTCTGTTCACGTCACTTCGCTCCTGAAGTTGGACGATGTCTTGAAACCCGTAGGGTAGTAGCCACAATACAACAGCGAAGAGGGGTCTTCCTCGATGGGATACGAGCACGAGAGGACAGCTTGCTGCTTGAATTGACACTTTCAAATCGAGATCAGATGCCATTCAAAGTGCTCAGGCTTATTGGGGAAGATTAGGTCACTTAGTTCGTGTTCTGAAATACAAGGCAGATACAACCAGAGATGAGAGCCCTCCGAGGACCGCCACAATGAGCGTTACTGGTAGAGGCAATCTCTCTACAGTAAGAGATGTCACTTCGAATTCTCTCCATTCAATCGCAAACTCGTTCTGGACTGAAGAATTGTCCCTAGCAGTCACGCTATAGTGAATCACATCGGCGTGATGGAACCTCCCGAGTCGTGCCTCGTAGAGGTCATTGCCAAACACCGTCATTTCCGTTTCGATGATTGCTGGCTGGGTCATCTCCCCGGCGTAGATATACCATTCAACAGTGATGTTTGCGATTCCGTTGAGGTCCCAAGCGTACGCTTGAACTGTGATATTGTTCTCTGAAGGTGTGGAATACGCCTGGATGACTTGTACCTGATTGACAATTGGAGAAACTGCGTCAGCGAGCACTGTAACGGTAACGGTAACGGAGGACGACTGATTGAAGAAGTCCGTGAAGGTTATCTTGTAGTCATGTGCACCTACCGAAAGGCCGTCTACTCCGATGCTTATGTTCTCACCTTTCCAAGTTCCCTCAAGAATCAATCCTCCGTTTCTCGTAAGGTTGTAGGAGAGCGGATTGGTTTCCTCAGCCGACCATTCAATCGAGTAGCCGGTGTGGCCCTCCTCATAGGAGAATGAGGCGGGTGAATGAATCAATGGTACACGGATGTCCTTGTAGATGCTCACATTCAATGAGTGTGTAGCGTTGCGACCAAACATATCGAACAGGATAATTGTGAATGTGTAGTTGCCAAGATAGACATTGTCCAAGGAGTACGTTATATTATCGCCCCCGGGGTCTTCCAGGGTCCAGGCTGTTTCTACAATATCTTGTGGACTATGCATAAGTGGGTCTGAAGAGTTCCCATAGCCTGTGTCTTCATCAATGATGGTGACGTTTACGGTATAGTTCTGCGGATTGCTATCATAGACATACCAGGATATCTCGCGGTCAGTTTCGCCAAACTCGAAGGACAGGTTTCCATGTCCAGTGGCCACCGGGTCACTCAAGTCAGGAACGACCGTAATGTTCACAGAGCTGGTAGAGTTGCGCCCGAATGTATCGTTCACGAACAGATGGTATACATACCAGTGAGTTGCGTTGAGTCCATCGACGCCAATCGATATGTTTGCGAAGATCCAATCACCACTTTCAATCAGCGTGTTGTTGCTTGCAGGGTCACTTGAAGTACGTGTGATATTGTAGAAGTCAGGATTGCTCTCGGTTATGTTCCAGAGAATCACGTGCCCGAAGCTGCCCTCCTCGTACTCCATATCTGAAGGCTGTTCGATTATCGGTGCCAACTCGTCCCAAATCACGTAGACAAGCACTGTGTCTGAAACAGACTCATTGTTATCGTTGAATACAGTGCAAGTATACTCATGGACAGCAGGGATTTCACTTGCCTCGTCCACAAGCCCATCACTATATAGATGGTTGAGGGAGAGAGTTACTTCGAATCCATACCATAGTAACTCGCTATGGATAGTCCCATTCCTGGTTATCGTGTAGTTCTTCGGGTTGGGGTCGGAAGGATGCCACACTATGTTCTTACCAAACGTCCCATTTTCAAAGGTAATGTCCGGTGGGCTGTCGATTGTGGGCGCCGCAGGGACGAAACCCTTTGATTCTGAAGGAGCCTTGGCGATGATGGTCCCCCCGAGACTGGGCAAGAGCACTAGCCAACTTAGAACTGCGACAGTGATTATTCCTCTGTGACGAATGAATACCATGGGACTGACTTCCACCTAGTACTGCGACTGTGCTCTGTGCCCGCTCGAACTTCGAGGCACGGTTTTATACTTTGCTACTGGACGACTTGTGTCTGGCCCAATTGCTAGTACGAAAAGCGAATGCTGATAAGAGGGCTCGGTAAACTGGACACAGCGCATCATTGTTTGCAGGAGAGGTCTGCATATGCCCAAGGCTATCTTTTCGATTTGGTGGGATGACACGCTAGGCCCAATGGTGGGCAGAGCCTTTCCCGAGGACGACCCTTTGAAGAGTGAAGAGGCGCTTAGCATCTTCATGGGTCATGGTGTCAATCAAGAAGCACCAGTGGGTTATACTAAGCTGAAACGCGGGCTGGTCATCTCTTATCTTCAGACCCCAAACTGCATCGCCTTGCTGTTGGATGATGATGATGACTCGACAGTCGTAGAGAGGAATCTTCGTCGTCTTGTTCGCGAAATAGACATGGACTCCCATGATTGGGACAAGGAACTACAGCAGGCCTTCAAGAGAATAAAGGCGCTGATCAACGAATCATCAGGTCCCGAGCTGTTGCAGAAGCCTTCGGTGAGTCGTCTAGTCCAAGACATGCATGAAGGGAGAGTAGGCACCCTAGCTCCGCAGCACATCCTGCGAGGACGAGCGAAGTACCCTGCCGCAGCCGCGTACTTTGGCCAAGACGAGGAGGAGATTCAGAGAACACTGAGCGATCTGGTCGATGCAGGAGTTCTTGTGCCCAAAACGTATGGACGTCGCGTTCTCTGCCGCCAGTGCGGAAGTGAAGACGTTGTTATCACGCTGGTGTGTCCCGAATGTGGGTCACAGAAGCTACACAAGGTCTACACTGTCCATTGTCCAACTTGCCGTGAGAAGACCCCAACTGTGATTGAAGATCACATGATTGAGGTAAAGTGCGTTCAATGTAAGAATGCGATGAAGGTGTCGGAGCTCAATGTCTTAGAGGTTGAGCCGGTCTGTGAAGAGTGTGGCACCGCCTCCAATCAGCCGAAGATCCTGTTTGCCTGTGCGACCTGTGGAAGCGAGCTGGAGGGCGCTGACCTTCTTGGAGGAACTGGTCTTGCATACTATCACTCCAAGAGCCATGATTCCACCGCGGAATGAATCGCTTCAATGAAAACCGGAACAGTTATGTTCCGCGTCAATCGGCGAAAATCGCAAACAACTGTTGAAGAGATGGACAGTAATGTCAGACGATGTTTTCAAACTGGGTGTTGTGAAGTTCGGCGCTATCGGGGCTGCTCCATTGCTCGACCTAATCTTTGATGAGCGAGCTGACAGGAAAGACCTCGAAGTTAGAGTCTTCACAAGCGGGGCCAAGCTTGACGAGGACTCTTGTGTCGACGCAACAAGGATGGTGATTGACTACAAACCTCAGCTAGTCTTGTCAGTCAGTCCTAACGCCGCTCTGAAGGGACCAGCGAAGTCCAGGGAGATGCTCCATGAAGCAGGCCTCCCCACGATTACGATATCCGATGGACCTTCTGAGAAGGGATTCTATAAGAAGGGAGAGGACAAGAAGAAGGTCAAGACTGTCCTCGACAAGCAGGGCTTCTTCATACTTTATGCGGACGCAATGATTGGGGCTCGAAGGGAGTTTCTGGACCCTACAGAGATGGTCCTGTTCAATTCGGACATAATCAGAGTACTGACCAACACAGGGGTCATGAGATTACTCCAAGAGGAGATCTATGCCGTCATCGAATCAATCAAGGAAGGCAAGGAACCGAAGATGCCAACCGTAAAGGTGACGGCAGAAAAGGCCATTGCCGCTGGTGGTTTCAGTAATCCGTACGCTGCTGCTAAGGCATATGCGGCCTTGAAGATATCCGAGGCCGTGGCAGATGTCACCACCAAGGGCTGCTTTGTAGAACAGGACCCAGCCAAGTATATTCCATTGGTGGCTGCTGGACACGAAATGATGAGGATTGCAGCCGTCCTTTCAGACGAAGCCCGAGAACTGGAGAAGGCATCAGACACTCTGCTGAGGACTCCCCATACCTCCAAGGGCAAGTTGAAGAAGAAGACGGCTCTCGCAGACGACTTGAAGTAACAGAGGCACTAACTATCGCTTGGACCTCTTGAGCTGTCGGATGGCCTTACGGGCGTTGAGCAGGATGCTCTCAGCCTGCTTCTCGCCCAGGCCTTCAACCTTCTCTGAGAGTCTCTTTGGGGTCTCTCCGGCAAGCTGTGCTGCAGAATCATAGCCGGCGCGTCTTAGCTTCTGCTCCAATGCTGGTCCTATGCCTTTTACTCTCTTCAGGGGCAGTATCTTCTCCAGGTCGTTCCCAAGAAACTCAGTGAATTCACTATCACTTAGCCCTTGGGCAGCATCTATTACGTCCATCTGAGTTCTTATCGATTTGAAGTCCTCTTCCTCCAGAAACGCAGATACTGTCCTGTCAACCATTCTCTGGTCGAAGTCCAGGGCAAACTGCTCCATCTCAATCTCCCGACCAAGTATCTGAGGAAGAGGAGCCGTCTGCCACAGTGTCACCAAAGAGAGGAACACCGCAAAAGGCACGCCAAGTTCACGAACAAGCACTGGAGGTCCGCCCAGAGGCACTTCTAGGTACGCCGCGAAAAAGAGAGCAGTAAAGCCTGCGTAGAAACAGAGGATAATCGACTGTCGAAGTCCTTTCCTCCGGGGTGCACCTAACTCAGACCAAATCAGAAGGACACAGAGCCCAAGAAGATAGCCCTCAATGAATCGCTCCCAGGCAAGCAGAGGAATTGAGTATACAATAACCTCGGGGACCGTTTCACTTCCGGCTACGAAGTAGAATGTTTCACCGAAGATTGCCAGGTTTCCGAGGATAAGAACTGCAGTGCTGAACGCCATCTTTCTGCCTCGTACATCTGCAAGAACTCCCGCGACAACCACTCCTAAGATCATGAAGAGCAGATGGAAGATTCCAAGTTCTGAGTGTTCCACTAAGGGCATATACGGTTCTGATGAGAAGTCTTCGAAGAGCTTCTCAATGCGCATTGTCGTTGAGAAGTACCAGAGAATGTAAGCAGTCAGTAGGAGTACCATGGGACCAAGGTATCTCCTCGCACTGTCATTGACTGCAAGAGGATGAAGGTTCCATTTCCATGGCCTAATCGAAACCCCCACTACAAGGGACACCATCCCTATGATCTCTGGAAAAGGAATCCCCAGGAAGTACAGTGGTACGCTCAGCGAATTTAAGCCAGCGAGGACCATGTACATGATTATGCTGAAAGAGAAGAACCCGGCTACAATTCGGCCGCGATATCGAACTACAACCGTCTGGTTCAGCAGCACACTCCAGCATACCAACGTGCTTGCCAGTCCGGCGAAGAGTACCAGTGTGAAGAGGGTTTCCAAGTCAGGGGATTGAGCTATAGGGAATCCCAAGTAGTTGAAATAGACAGCCAGAAGCAGCGGCACCATTGCTGAAAAGAGCAGAAAGAGCTGACCTCTGCGCGTTCGATCCACGGCTGCGCCTGCTAAGAACACCGCACATGCAGCAACTCCCAAGCCGAGGCCAAGAAGAAGTGGATGATCGACACCTGGATTGGAGAAAAGAGTCCCTGAGATCAACTGGCTGATGACAAACATACAGTACGCAATGAATGGAGAATACAACATGTAGTATGAAGCAGTTCCAAGTGGGAATTCTCGGTA
>JAEORS010000104.1:0-6651 GCA_016840795.1 Candidatus Thorarchaeota archaeon
AACCGGACTGATCGGATATCGCTGGTCAGAAGTCCTGCGATTTCTTTTATGATTGATGGATCTTTCTCGACTCTTGTCAGTACCAAGTCTACCTTGTCATCACGCAGCAGTTCTTCAAGAGAGGCCGACATATCTTCATCACCTAGATTCCCAAGTAGACCTTCTTTATCCGCGGTTCTCTTTCAAGCTCTTCCCTTGTGCCACGCATCTCAATCTTTCCTTCTTCGAGAACATGGATGTTTTCGGCCACTTCCATTGCCAGTACTGCGTCCTGCTCAACCAACAACGTCGTCGTTCCTTCAGATTTGATCTGTTGAATGGCTTCGAAGATTCTCGTCTTGATCCTTGGAGCCAGTCCCAAAGAAGGTTCATCCAGCAGGAGCAGTGTCGGATTGGACATCAGTGAGCGAGCGATCGCAAGCATTTGCTGCTCACCGCCGCTAAGAGTTCCTGCGCGTTGACTCGTTCGTTCATGGAGCCGCGGGAAGATATCGAACACGAAATCGAGAAGTTCGGAGTACTTGCTTTTGTCCTTCAAAGAATACGCTCCCAGTTCAATGTTCTCCATGACTGACATATCATAGAAGAGCCGCCTGCGTTCTGGACAATGCGCGATTCCTTTCCGAGCGATTTGATAGGCATCTAGTTCGTCAATCCTCTCTCCCTGGAAGTTTATCCTTCCTCTATCAATCTCCTCCAGTCCTGATATGACTCGGAGGAGCGTGGACTTACCTGCACCATTTGGCCCGATGACTGCGTCGAGAGACCCTACTTGCACTGTTAGATTGACCTCTTCCAAAGCCTTAGCTTTGCCATAGTAATGGTAGACCTTTCTCAGTTCAAGCAAACTTCTCACCTCGTCCTAGGTAAGCCTCTAGTACTATCTTGTTGTTTGCTACTTCCTCAGGAGGCCCTTCGGCAATCAATCTGCCTTGATGCATCGCGACGACCCTAGGAACGAGAGTCATCAATTCACGCAGCACATGTCCTGTGACGAATATAGTGACACCCTCGTCATTCAGTCTTCTTATCAGCTTCGTGATTCCCTCCTTCTCTTCATAGCTGAGTCCACTGAAAGGTTCATCAAGAAGAAGCAATTCCGGATTCGTTCCCAACGCCTTTCCAATCTCAAGTCTTCTCAAATCGCCGTGAGGGAGAATCACTGGCGGCATTCTAGCCTTGTCCACCAATCCTACAGAGGCCAGTATTGTGCTGGCGGCTTCGTCAATATCCCAAGATGCAAAAGCCCGTCTTCCGCGAGGTGATAGACATGCAACAGCTATGTTGTCAAGAAGGCTGAGATAACGAAATGACTTAACCAACTGGAAGGTCCTGGCAATCCCAAGATTGACAATTCGATGGGGTCTCTTCCCAGTTATGCTCATTCCGTTAAACCGAATTGAACCAGAATTCGGCTTTTCAAATCCAGTCACTAGATGGAAGAGCGTGGTCTTGCCTGCTCCGTTAGGGCCAATCAGGCCGAGCATTTCCCCTCGCTTTATCTCGAAGTTCACATCATTGACTGCTGTAAGTCCGCCGAATTTCTTTGTCAGATTCTTGACCTCTAGTATTAGACCCATCTTACCTTCCTCGTATCTTGTCCCACAGTTCTTGAGACCTTTCTAGTATGGGATTCATGAGACCTTCGTCGGCAAACCGGACAACAAGAATCAGAACAGTCGCGAAGACCAGTAACGCCATGTCTGCCAAGCGTCTGAGAGATTCGCTGAGCACTACAAAGAGAAATGAACCGATTGTCGATCCATAGATTGTTGCCAACCCTCCGATTGAAGCCATTATGATGGCATAAAATGAATAGAGTGGTTGGAAGACTGCAGGGTTGACTGCGGTAGCGTTCAGCACAAACAATGAACCTGCAATCCCGGCGAAGAACCCACTAATCATGAATGCAATGAGCTTGTAGATTGTTGTGTTTATTCCGGATGCATCGGCACATGTTTCGTCATCTCGAATGGCTTTCATGACAGTCCCGAGATTCGAGTCAGCGATTGCCCGCATCACAACCAGCGAAACTATCATGATAGCGAGAATGAGATAGAAGTCCATGAATAGGTTCTGAGAAACAGGCAATCCTGAGATGCCCTCGGTCCCACCCAAGATAGTACCCATCATAAACAGATTTAGCAATATCAAGCTGAAAGCCAATGTTCCCAGAGCCAAGTAGGGTCCCTTCAATCTCAGGCAGGGAATTCCAATTAGCAGGCTAAATAGAACGGCGACAGAGGCACCAGTCATGAGTGCTAGCACCCAGTGGACTTCATAAAACCTCACGAGAGCAGCCGTGACATATCCTGCCACACCAAAGAAGGCAGAATGTCCGAAACTGACCTGTCCTGCAAAACCAGCAAGGAGGTCCCAGCTTGCCGCAAAGACTGTGAAGATCATAGCCGTAATAGCGACTTGTGCATAGTACTCGCTTCCGCTAATCGGTGGAATAAGTAGCAATCCAAGAACGCTGAGTAATGTTATGGTTCCACGGTAGGAAAGGGCCCAAGTTCTAAAGCGCCTAAGCGACGAATCTAGGTCAATCTCGAAATTCATCATGATGCTACTGCAACTCCTTCTTCCCAAGCAGGCCCTGCGGTCTTACCAGAAGCATCACCAGTATCACAACAATTGGGATTATCTCCGAGAAGGCGGTGCTTATGAAGTAGTCAGAGAATGATCTTGCGTATCCCATTATGAAGGCGGCAACAATACTTCCAGGAATGCTACCCATGCCTCCGAAGATTGTTACTGCAAATGCCAACAACAGATAGCCCCAGCCAATGCGTGGTGCGATGAAGTTCCCTGGCGCGTAGAGAATCGCCGCAAAGCCCACCAGCAAAGCCGATAGCATCAAGCTCGTCATCATAACCAAATCGGTGTTTATGCCCATCAGTTTGGCGGCCTCAGCATCCTGCGACACAGCACGTATCGATTTACCAATCTTTGACTTGTTGATGAATAGAGTTACTAGCGTGACGAGAATGAGAGATCCCACAAGCAGAATGACCAATTGGGCTTGGAATCTTACACCCAAGAATTCCACTGGGCCAGGCACATACGGTACTATATAGTGTGTCCTAGGATCCCCAACGACTTTCACAAACTGTTCAAAGAAGAATGCCAGCGCGAATGTTACCAAGACCACACCTATGTGTGTATCCTGTAAGGGCTTTATGAGGGCAAGAAACGTGGCTGCCGCGATACCAACCACCACGGCAAGAGCCAAGACTGCACTTATTGTCATTCCGAATAATGGAATTGTCCAATAGAATACGTAGGCCGTTATTAGGTAAAAAGCTCCATGGGACAGGTTCAGCACTCCGCCTACACCATAGACCAAAGAGAAACCTAGCGCAAGTAGGGCCAGAAGGGCACCCTGTATTGTGCCGAAGATTAGCACTTCTTCTATCAAGATAGTCTGCCTCTCATATATGGATGTCCAAGAATCTCAAATGCAAAGGTACTGAAAAGTTGGTCGGCAAAAAAAGAAGGGAGTTTGAGCAAATGAATTCCAAACTCCCATCCATTCCTCGTGCTTCCTGCATGAATCCGCTGGGTCACCTACTCATCGTGGATGCCCCAAGACGGAAATGTTATTGGTCCTGTCGCAAGCCAATTCGGATACACAGCGCCCTGGGTTGTTATGACCTTCTTGGCTCCGTCTGCCTGCCACTGGCAAAACAGTCCAACGCTATAGATTGTGTCGCCATCGTAGCCTTCGATGACATCATGCCATTTAGTGAAAGCAATGTTGCCCCCAGCAGCCTCTACCGGATCTGCTGTTGTGACGGCCTCAAGATATGGTATAATCGTTGTGGAGTTCAGCGACTGTGCATCATTGATTCCTCTCCGCAACACATACATGGCATCGTAGGTACCTACGGCCGTATAGAGTGGTTCTTCGCCATAGTGAGAAATGAAATTGTCCCACATGTCTATTGACTTGGTGGTCTTATTGGTGCGATGCATTGTCTGGATAATGACTTCATGCTCACACGCACCGCCAGTTTCATTCCAGTATGTGGACTCCTGTGACTCGACATCGATACCTGCAATGAGGCATTTCGGTTCAAGGGCTGCGTATTGGGTTGTCAGCAGAATTCCGCCTTGTGCGGAGATCACTGGAATCGTGATCTGCGCTCCTGTTGCGTCAATCTGTTGCCAGTATGTTGCAAAGTCCGTGGCCTGTGCTGTAATCGGGTACGGTATCTCTATCGTCTTATTGTACCCGAGTATAGGCAAATAGTAGTTCAGGGCAGCACTAATCGGTTCCGTCCACGCAAGATCCTCACGAATGATAGCGACTTGGGAAACGTTCTTACCAAGCGCATATTCCATGGTTGGCCTGAGAGCACCCAGAAATCCGATTATCTCAGCCCCAAGGGCTGAGGAGTTTATAGGAGTGATACGGAAGAAGTACTTGTACGTATCATACGACTCATTCAGATTGGTAGTGAATAGGTCTGTCGCAACTCCGCAGCTCAAAAAGAGCTTCTTCGCGCTCATTATATTTTCCTGATAGGCTACCACCGCCTCAGTTCTGAATCCCCCAATGATGAATTGGGCGTTGTCGTCAGTGAGTATCTTCTGCGCTGCAGCTATTCCCTTAGATGTATCAAGATTGGGATCGGCCTCAAATGTGTCTTCGGCTATGAGCCCAAAGTAGTACGCGTCACCACCTATAGTGACCCCGCCTGCAGTGTTTATCTCGTCGCAGGCCATGTAGGCTCCTCTCCAATGTCCTTCGCCTTGTATTTCAGTAACAGGGCCTAAGATTCCCACTCTTATTATGTAGTCATCCGAAACTCCGGCCGGAGCGCCCGGAGTGACTAATTGTCCGATCACCAACTCACCGTATGGTGGCTCCGGGGCTGTTGGCAAGAACAACCAGATTCCTACGCCAACACCTGCAACCACTACAACGATGAGAACTATGGCGGCAATCTGTCTAGTTTCCATTAGATATTCTCTCCTTTTCCTAATTCAGAGACATGTTCTACGTGTAACCGAATATCTCGGTTACGCAAGAAAACATCTCTATCAACGCGTTCCTTAACCCGCAGCTATCGCCACCGCGCTATTTTAATACTCTGACCAGTGTTTTACGCAGTTCTACCTGAGAAAAGTGGAAATGAAGCGACTGTTTAGTTCAGGAAGACATCTCAGAAACGAGGCTCCGTGAGGATTCCGCCAATCTGGTCTGTTTCTGAAAAATGGACTTCTGCCCTTACCGTAAGGAGGTGTGGCCAGCGTCAGCAGGACACAATGTGGTAGGAGGGGGGGAGTTATGTTATGAGGGCATGTTACAAAACTAGGCCCTACTGACTACCTGACCACGCATATTGAAAAAGTACACTTCCTATTAAGGACTTCTACCTAGACATCGAATCTTGGTAGTCCGAGTGATATCTCGCGCTATTCTAGGAGGCCTATGCAAAGCTTAAATCCTCGTTACCACGTGTTGCATCAAAAGGGAGGATTCGCATTTGGAGATACCAATTCTATCAAACATGGTTGAAGGTCTACGAGTCTTCTTCAAGACCCGTCGGTACATTTCGTATCTGATCATCTTCCTGTTCACGATCTTTCTGTCCTTCATGTTCTCGGGACTCATGTCGACCTACGTCGGAGATCCTCTTGAGCTCACACTAGTGACATTCTTTGTCTACATAGGTGCAACAGGCACGATCTACTTTGCTCTCGGCGCATTGATTATGGGGGTGAGAGCCGACCGCCTGTGGATCACGAGACGTGGACGCGGAAGAGTCACAGAGCTGAAGGGAGTAGTGTGGCTTGCAATCTCGTTTGCCTTGACGGTCGTTCTGTCCTATATGTTTGGCAGGGAGGCTCTACTGTTCTTCAGTATATTCTGCTGGATCGGCTGGATTGCCTTCCAAGCATATCTGTCCTCTAGAACCAGTCTTCGACTCGCGACTCTAGCTGAACCGAAGAAGGGTGGGATCGCCATAGGAATAGGCAGCTTCATCGTGCTCATCTTTGGCATAGGCATTCTAGGTGCAGAGATACTGGCTGTACTCTGGCTCATTCCTCAGGACTTCATGGGAATAGGCACGTTGATTACGTCCATATTCCCTCTGGCTGTCAGTAATCTTGCTGCGCACGGAACCCTACTGTGGGTGGCAGCTGGGCTACTCGGCCTATTCGCTTTGGTTTCCCTGTTGGCATTCTTCAGGTATGCTGCCAGAGGAGCTGCTCTAAACATCGCTCTCATGACAGTCTTTATCGCAATATACTCAGGATACTTCATGGTCAATGTGATGCGTCGAAGTGGCGCTCCGACCATGACGATTGTTGATATCGCGATGTCGTTCTTCTTCCTGGCGTATGCACTGAGTGGAATCGGAACTACACTGACAGAAGGTGTTGAAGAGTCCCGAATCGCAACGCGCGATTTTGGTCCTCTCCTGACTTTCTTCCTAGCAAGCGGTTTCTTCTTCGTAGACTCTGTCATCGCTGTTACCAGCTCACCAGGTTCGATTCTTTCAACCTGGTTCAACTGGGCAGCGACTCCTGAGCAGATCTACCAGAACTTCCTGTTTAGGGATATCGCGAAGCTTCTTGCCTTCCCACTAGTCGCAACCTTCACCTCTCTGTACTACGTTCTCTTTGAGCGAAGAGAGC
>JAEORS010000105.1:0-6645 GCA_016840795.1 Candidatus Thorarchaeota archaeon
CTGAATGGTGCTTTTCGTTCAAGGATGGTGCTCATTGCAAGGAGGCTGTAGAACCAGTTTCTGAACTGTCCCGGGAAGCTCTCACTGATGAGGTCTGCCGGGAACCATTCTTCCCAATAGGCTCTGTCAGAGTTGTACCTCTGCGTACTCATTGCAACTATTCCTGCATCTAGCCAAGGATTACCTACATCTGGGATTCGTTTCATTCGTTGGCCACATTGACTGCACTCTATCTCAATCTCATCAATGAATGGTCGATGAGGTGAATGACCCTCGAAAAGATTCCACCCGGCAACCGTACGCTTCTTCAGTTCTTCTCTGCTACCTATCACGTCAAAATGGCCACAATTCGAACACTCCCAAATGGGCAGTGCGAGTCCCCAATATCGCTTCTTCGAGATCATCCAGTCATCCATATTCCGCAGCCAGTCTAGCTCCCTCTCCTTTCCAAAGGAAGGATACCAGTTCGTTTCATTGATGACAACCTCCATGATCTGATATCGCAGGTTTTTATCCTTCTGGTCTTCCGTTATTTCTTCGTAAGGTATGTCCAGTTTCGTTCCCATCGAGATGAACCACTCATCAACAAGACGGAAGACCAACTCCTCTTGGCATCGCCAGCAGACAGGATATCTGTGAGTATAGTCTTCAATCATGTACGTTCGTCCCTTCTCACCAAGATTGTCAAAGATTGGTTGCGCTACTGTGTTTACATTCATGCCTGACAACCAATCAAAACCATCAATGAAGATCCCATTCTCTGTAAGAGGTGCAATCGCAACAAGATCGTGCTCCTTGGAGAGTTCGAAGTCCTCCGCTCCACAGCCCGGGGCGATATGCACTATTCCGGTACCCTCCTCTTCACCTACCTCATCCCACAGAATCACCTTGTGCTTTCCAGCAACGCCGCTTTCCCTTTGAGCTGGGAGTTCATCGAAGGGTCCATGATAGAGCCATCCTTCCATATCTTGACCAAGCAGCTCTTCTTCAACTTCATAGGCTCCCTTCAACATGTGTAGAGTCCTACGACTTAGGTAGAATGTTTCATCGTTCTGACGCACCTTGACATAAGTGAGATCTGGACCGACAGCTGCTGCAACATTGCTGCTTAGAGTCCAGGGAGTTGTTGTCCATACAAGAAGGCTCTCTCCAGGACGGTCAACAAGCGGAAATCTCAGTGTTATGCTTGGATGTGTCAATTCACGGTATCCTTCGGTTACTATCTCATGCTGACTGATGGCTGTTCCACAACGAGCACACCATGGCATCACGTCTCGACCTTTGTAGACCCACCCTCTCTCATAACATGACTTTATCACCGACCAGATGGTGTAATTGTTATCTTCAGAGAATGTGAAGTACGACCCTCCGACTTCGGGCATACCAAGTCTTCCAACGAGCTGCTCGACTGTTCCTGTGACCGGACCCTCAACTCCAGCGATTGTCATTTCCGCCATGGGGTCTTTGCCAAGCGCATCATGCAACTTCTGTAGAGTTTCAAGGTTGTCCCAGTCCATCCAAAAGCCTAGTCGGATGCTCTGCTCAGTCTGTACTGCAGCGTATTTCAAGACACGCTGCTTACACAATACTATGAATTTCTCCAACCCGAATTCTTCTATGTCACGTTTGCTCTTGAAACCCATATCCCGCTCAACGTTGACTTCGACCCAGAGACCCTGGCAGTCAAAACCATTCTGATAGCGTGTGTCATACCCCTGCATTGCCTTGAAACGATGGTACAGGTCCTTGTACGTTCTCCCCCATCCATGATGGATGCCCATAGGGTTGTTGGCTGTGATTGGCCCATCAAGAAATGACCATCTCTTTCCCTTTGCTCTTAGCTTCCTAAGTTTCTCAAAGGCTTGGAGATCATCCCATAGCTTGAGCACTTCCTTCTCCTGAGCGACGAAGTCAACCTGACTGGATACTGTTTTGAACATTTCAATCACCAAAACTCGTAGAGATAGAACTTGCAGCTTCCAGCTACAACTTGCCAGTTCGATAGGGAATGTGGCTTCCTCTCACAGCGTTCTGAGCATTCTACAAGAAACCTAGCAAGTCCGTGATGATAGAATGGACTACAATGGTCTTCACATGGGCTCGTGAATTTGGCAATCCATCCTTATCTCACCTATACTACTCTTCTCTCTGCATCTGCCCCCGTTAAAAAGCTTAGGCTAGACTGACATGACCACACCTCATCGATTTCTTGAAACGACCAACACTTAATTATCGCCTGACAGAACGCGTCTTGAGCGAACAAGGTGAGACAGATGAGTGCCCTTGAAGAAAGACCGCTTGACAAGCTTGCTGACATGATTCTGAATGTTCAATGGCAAGACCTTCTTGAGATATGGAATGCGATTCGTGATAAGATGGAATCCGAAGGCCCCGATGCTGTTCAGGCTGCGTTTGAGGGGGCCGTCCAACGGTTCGTACAAGGCCCTTTTGAGGATCATCTTGAGGTGCGCTGGGGTATGGATCTCTGTGTGCACTGCAACGACAGCAATATCGAGAAGAATGGCATAGCTTACGTGAAACCTAGCGGTGACGGTCTCGAGTTCAACCAGTGTCTGAACTGTAGAATAGGAATTCTATATGATCTGGTTTCTGCAAAGGCCACTATGGATACCTACACAATCGCGTTGGGGAAAGAAGGACAGTTCAATGGTATGTCTTTCTTCTGGAATGCAATCATGCCCGAAGGCCTGAACCAGTTCAAACCAAGCTATGAAGTCATCAAAGGTGGACAATGGATTGGCACTGTGTCCTTTGATAGGAATCTCACGCCTAAGTTCCTGTCATTCGGCCTAATGACCGAGTCAACGCCGCGCGATGCCGTTGCACCCTGGACTACCGAAATCCCGGACGACCTGAAGGCGGCTATCGAGGAGTTTCTGGACGTGGCACGGAATCAGGTCGAGGTTGCATTAGTTCTATAGATTGACACTGGGTGTTACCCGTGCAGGAGAAACTTGTCCGAGACAGAATCCCTGAGATAATCCGGAATCGCGGTGAAGTGCCAAGAGTCCGAGTAGCTGAAGAACATGAGGTCGATGGGCTCATCAGACGTAAGGTAGTTGAAGAGTCGCAAGAGCTCCTCCAATCAAGTAGTGACGAAGAGATTGCTGATATACTGGAGGCACTTGAAGCACTATTGAAGCACAGAGGGATTGATTGGTCAGTTATCGAAGAGATAAAGGCTCGTAAGAGGAATGAACGGGGCGGGTTTGAGCAGCGGTTTGTCTTAGAAATGGACGATTGAGTATCCCCCTTTTCATACTCGGAGTTCTCGGACAAAGGTTATATCCTGATTCCTGAAGTCCCGATGCAGAATACCACCCCGTTCAGTGGTGGTTCCACATGTCAGTTATGGAGTGGAAAGATTATGGCAACTGATGAGGTTAAGCCGATACCAGAGGAGCCGATAACACATGAGGAGTCTGGCGGCGTTTCAAGATTCAAAGTAGAGAAGTACCCACCGAGGGAGCTTCCCTACACTACACAGTCAATCTGTCCTGAGTGTTTCCTAACAGATAACGAAGTGAACGTTATCGATGCCACGCTCTACGAGGAAGATGGCAAGGTCATGTACAAGAAGACTTGCGAGCAACACGGCGAGTTTGTTGATGTCTACTGGGGCGACGCCGACATGTTCAGGGAGGCATCAAAATGGTGGTACAAGTCCGTGGGTCTAGACAACCCTCGAACGGAAACAGTGAAGGGATGTCCGGAAGATTGTGGCCAGTGTCCTGAGCACAAGTCTCACACAGCATTGGCCCTGCTCGATGTCACGAATAGGTGCAACCTTCGTTGTCCGATCTGCTTTGCAGTGGCGGCAGAGGGTGGGACTGTATATGAACCCACGCCGGAACAGGTTCTTGAGATGATGAGGAACCTGCGCAGCAACAAACCAGTTCCTGCTCCTGCAATTCAATTTGCGGGAGGTGAACCAACTGTGAGTAAGCATCTTCCTCAGTACATCAAGTGGGCCAAAGAGCTGGGTTTCAGGCATGTACAGATTGCCAGTAACGCAATCAGGCTCGGAAAGAGCAAGGAGTACTTCCAAGAGCTTAGAAACGCAGGACTCTCAACTGTGTATATGCAGTTCGACGGTGTCACACCGGGTCCGTACCTGGAGGCACGCGGCACAGACCTGCTGGCAGTCAAGAAACAGGCCATTCAGAACGCCAGAGAGATAGGCATGGAGTCGCTTGTCTTGGTACCTACAGTTGTAAGGGGGATCAACGATGATCAAGTTGCTGACATAGTTGAGTTTGCAGTGGAGAACCGAGATGTCATTCGTTGTGTCAATTTCCAGCCAGTGAGCATCACTGGTCGTATTGATCATGATGCACGAACCGAGATGCGAATCACCATTCCCGATGTGATTCATCTAATTGAGGAGCAGACAGGTGGGAAGATACCTCTTGATGCGTGGTACCCTGTGCCGGCTATGATGCCTGTGGGCAGGGCCCTTGGCCTGATGAAGGACACACCTCAGCTGGAACTTAGCACGCACTTTGCCTGTGGGATGTCCACCTTTATCTACATAAACGAGGATGGGGACTATGAACCAATCACGAATCTGATTGATGTGTCCAAGTTCTTGGTCCTTCTTGAAGACATTTCGAATCTATTCGCTGAGGAGAAGAGGGGTGCCAGCAAGCGCGCAAAGGCCAAGCTCGCCGCAGGAGTCCGTCACATCAAGAGAAAGGGAATCCTCAAGGACCTACTAAGCGCATTCTTGAACCGCGGAGACTACGAGTCTCTTGCGAAGTTCATGCGCAGGATAATCATGATTGGAATGATGCATTTCCAAGACCCTTACAATCTAGACTTGGAGCGTGTCCAGCATTGCGATGTCAACTACTCAGCACCTGACGGTCGTATTATTCCATTCTGCACGATGAATACGATACACCGCTCAAGACTCGAGGAGAAGTTCAGTCAGCCTCTGGACGAGTGGCGTTCAAGACACAAACCCAGCCAAGTCGAAGAGGACAGTATCTCGAAACCTTACAGTGAGTAACACGGACATTCTGGGATGGAGAGTGATCCGCCTCTCCGTCCTCGAATCTTCTTTTAAAGGATTAACAGCCGCCCAGAGAAGCCCATTTCCGGTCCAGAGGATTCTGTCTGACCACAAGAAATGCGATGGGCACTGGAAGAAGCGCCTTTCGTTCGAATCTGAGAGCAAATGGCTCTTGCTGAGAACAACTTTAATAAGAATGTGTTTTTCTTAACCGAAATATAATCTGGTGGGTGTACGGGAGTAGGTCCACCAGATAAAAGGAAGGCGAGCATGTGGGCTAGTTTTTCGTTACATGCCCTCAATTACGAAACTCCCCCCTCCTACCACGATTTCCCATGTGCTCGCCACCCCATACTACTGATTCTCCCTTCATGATGCAGGACTGAGCTTCTCCCTTGTTAATCTATCACACCGCCAGAGATACTCCTACCACTCTAGAGTTTAAGAAAAGGTTGACAAGTCATAGACGTGGTCCCTGCCACTCCATAGATTCGGCGACCTTATGAAACTCTTAATTAGCAAGCGGTAACTGCTCTCACTGAAGTGGTCCCCATGAAGAGGCGCAGGCAGCTGAAAGTTATACAAGTAGATGCATTCACAGACACTCCGTATGGAGGCAACCCTGCAGCTGTTGTATTCAGTGACGGCGACATCGAGGAGTCCGCCATGCACAACATCGCACGCGAGATGAATGTTAGAGAGACCGTGTTCGTAGCCAAGTCAAAGGTTGCCGACTTTCGTTTCCGCTTCATGACACCAAAGAGAGAGATTGACTTCTCAGGTCACCCCACGATAGCCGCGTTCCACGCCCTAGTGGAGGAGGGACTTGCAGAAGTACCAAACGACGTGAACACGTTCCAACTAGAAACCAAGTCGGGCGTATTGTCAGTTGACGTAGTTAAGAACGAGTCTACTGGACAGCACGAGGTTCAGATAATGCACGATACGCCGACCTTCATGAACACATATGACCCGAAGGAATACGCAGAGGCGCTTGGGCTATCACTTGCCGATATTCTCTCTCCAAACCCCATTCAGACTGTTAGCACCGGTACTCCTCATCTGATGGTCCCTGTCTCCACAATGAAATCCATCAATCGTCTTGATCCGAACTGGGTCCGTCTCAAAGAACTCCGTGAAGGGGCCGATTACGTTTCTATCCAAGTCTTCACCAGGGATACACTCGAGCCGACTTCTGACGCGCATGTTCGCCATTTTGCGCCTGCTCTTGGCGTCTACGAGGATCCAGTTAGTGGGTCTGGTGCCGGCTGCATGGCGAGTTATATGATAAGATACGGTCTGATTGAGCCTACAATTCCGGTTACTAGCATCGTAATCGAGCAAGGTCATTCTGTGGGTAGGCCCGGGAAGGTATTCGTAGAGGTCCAAGGTGATCAGGAATCCATAAAGCAGGTGAAGGTGAGCGGGACAGCGGTCACGGTACTCAAAGGGACCCTATATCTTTAGAATACAACCTCTCTTCTTGGTGACTTTTCCCGCTCCATGCCGTGTGGAAAACCCTTATCATAGCTATGAAGAGCCCACGCAGACGGTGAAATACTCTGCTAGATACCCTTGCAAGGGCAATTGAAGGTCTGTCAGATAATGAC
>JAEORS010000106.1:0-6635 GCA_016840795.1 Candidatus Thorarchaeota archaeon
TGTATGTTCCAACATCAAAGTACCCCCGAGCAGCGAGGTCTGGCTTCATGTATCTAGAGGCTGTTGGCCCTGGGCTTGTGAAGGATGCGGGGTTTCCGAACTCAGTCAGTCCTGCAACTGCAAGGCATTTCTCGAACACTGCTGGTGAGTTTACCTGGTTCCCGGCAATTCCATCTTCGCCCTCATTACCGGCCGCCGCTACCAAGATTACTCCTCTATCGAAAGCCCAAGCAATGACCTCTTCCAGTGGGTCCTCATAGCTCGGGAGTGAACCGAGGCTCAAGTTAATCACACTGCAGTTCATCTCCACAGACCACCGAATTGCAGCGATTAGTGCACTTGTTGTTGCGGTGCCGCTCGGACCGAGAATCTTTGCGTTCACGATTATGGCGTTTGAGCTGAGGGATGCAATCTCCTTGGCGACTACTGTTCCGTGAACGCTCCCATCGGGAGCAGAGTCAGTGAGTGTTGTGTCTTCTACTAGGTAGCCATATTCTGACAATACAAAACTCGTCTGGTTCGCGACCCGTCCCTGCAGTGAGTAGTCAATGTCGATGCCTGAGTCGATGACAGCAACCTTCACGCTCCCACTGGTCGGTCCAAATAGGTCGCCAAGAGGCAAGAGCATAAGGAGCCCCCCCGAGATGACGAGCATGAAGATGATAATTACGGATATCATCTTCAAGTTCGAGGAAGATCTCCTCTGCGGTTCGTAGGGGAAAGGCTCAAGATATTGAAGCATAGCGTGCACCAGAAAGCGCGATTTCTTCTACTTCCAGTTGCCAATTTTCCACAGATGAACCTATCGAAGCTGGAAATCTACGTTTGCGTTTGACTATACGTGAACAGAGCTGTAGATTACAAGTTCATTTATCTGCAGTATCTCCATGGAGACGTGCAGCGAATAAGAGGGACTGCGATGACCGCCGACGATGCCACCGAAATGGTCGCTCCTCCTGCCCCCTTATACCATTCAGAGTCTGTGGAGGAGGTTCTTACGCAGCTTGAGGTGGATCCAAGAGAGGGTCTCTCAGATTCAGAAGCAAGGAGGAGGAGGGACCAATACGGTCCCAATGCAATCCCGAAGATTCGCGGGTCTTTCTGGAAGGTCTACCTCGCTCCTATCCTCAACTGGCTGATTAACATCTACCTGATCAGCTCCGTTGCCCTAATTGTACTGGCCTACGCATTCCCTTCGACTGAGAACCAAATCGCTCAAGCAAGTGTGTGGCTCGGAATAGTTGCTGTGAACTGCCTAGTTGCGATCTTTCAGCAGTACCGGGCACAAAAGAAGCTCGAGGCTTTGGAACAGCTCTCGGCCGGTGAAGCTCGGGTTGTTCGTAGCGGTTCAGAGATTAATGTCACGCCCACTGAGATTGTACCGGGTGATATCTTCATCCTAGAACAGGGTGACAGAGTACCGGCTGATGCTAGAATCTTGTCTGCTTCAAATCTCACCACCAATGAAGCGTCTCTGACTGGCGAGAGTGTTCCAGTTGAGAAGGATGAGAAGATACAGGCTGAGGCAGATGCACCTCTCACCGATATGAGGAATATGGTGTTCTTCGGGACGTTCGTAGCCACTGGTTCCGCTAGGGTCGTGACAACTACCACTGGTGGTTCTACTGAGATAGGGAAGATACAGGGCACCCTAGGAGAGCTGAATACTGGGGACATTCCTCTCAGAAAGAAGGTCAACCTTCTTGCCAAGTATCTCGGGATTACAGCTATCGTACTCATGGTGGTTTCTGTCGTCTGGCAACTTCTCGTCAACCCATTTATGGTCGGCATGGAGCTAGATTTGTCTCTCACTGCTATCGCCGACAGGATGACGGCTGGAATCACTCGAGCGATGACAATAATGCCAATCAACATTCCCTTGCTGACCACCATAGTTCTGCTGACAGGCGTGCTCGCGATGGCAAAGAAGGGAGTCATAATCCGAGACCTCTCGGCTGTCGAGAGCCTAGGACGTGTGAGCGTTATCTGTTCTGACAAGACAGGCACCATGACAATGAATCAGATGATGGTCCAATTCTGCTGGGACACTGAGAACCTCTACTCCATCACTGGTGATGGATACAATCCCGAGGGTGACCTATACAAACTTAGAGAGGCATCAGTTTCTCAGAATATGAATACAGCCGGACAGTCACTTGTAACAGATGTTACCAACTGGCCTCACCTTCTTGACCTGATTACCTGTGGGGGCATAAACAATGATGCCGAGATCTCGAGGAAGGAGATACCGGGTCAAGGGGTCATATGGACTCCACTAGGTGACCCCACAGATGCCGCACTGTTGACCTTGTTCAGAAAGAGCGGTGTCGAAGAAGAGATGATCAGAAAGATGTACAAGGTCATAGAGGAGTTTCCATTCGAGTCCGAACTGAAAAGAATGTCCAAGATATGTCAAGATGGTGATACCTACGTTTCATTTGTGAAGGGCGCCACAGAAGTGCTTCTGCCCAACTGCACCAGGATTGTCTATGGAAAGAAGGCCGCATCGTTCACTCCTGATGCCAAGGACCGAGTGCAGACACTTGTTGATGGATATGCTGCTAAAGGCTATCGTGTCATTTCACTTGCGAAGAAGAAGATGCAGAATCTCCCGCCAGCGAAGAGCGCTCGAGAAACCGCGGAAACTGACCTTACATATCTCGGATTTGCCTGCATTGTAGATCCTCCGCGTGAAGGAGTCAGAGAGGCCGTAAAGGACTGTCACAGCGCCGGAATAAACGTGGTCATGATTACTGGTGACTCGGCAACTACGGCCAAGACCATCGCTCACGATCTTGGAATACACAATCAGAACTCCCTTGTTGTCGAAGGGCAGGACATCTATGATGTGAAAGAAGAGGACTTCCCGCGAGTGAATGTGTTCGCGCGCGTGAACCCTGAACACAAGCAAGTAATCGTTGAACGCTACCAAGACCAGCAAAAGGTCGTTGCCATGACAGGAGATGGAGTCAATGACGCATTGGCCCTTGCCATGAGCGATGCCGGGATTGCCATGGGCATAACTGGAACTGATGTAGCGAAGGAAGCGGCCGACCTTGTAATCACTGACGACAGCTTCGCTTCCATTGTCACCGGCGTACATGAAGGTCGTGGTCTGTTTCAGAAGATCCGGATGATGGTCTACTTCTACGTGGCCATCAATCTGTTCGAGAGTATCCTCTTCTTTGGCGCACTATTCATACTGCCTGCAACAATCACGATGCTTGCAACATGGCAGAGTCTCTATTTGGTGGTCACAACACACTCATTTCCAGGATTGGCATTAGTCTTCGACAAGACCTCTCCGAGGGCTATGGAAGAGAAACCAAGGGACAGCGAAGAAATCATCACGAAACCTCTCGGTCGATTCATGGCACTGAATGTCTTCTTGATGGCGGCAGGAGCTGCTGCCGTGTACGCTCTCACACTCACCGGATGGTTCAACCTAATCCCGCTGTTCCCAGAGAACATCGGAGGGTTCTATTCGACATATCCGGGTTTCACAATTGATTCCTCAACAAAGGCTACAGTCATGCTGTTGACCGTCATTCTTCTCGTAGAGAGCACGGTAGTCTTCATAATCAGGAGAATCAACATGCCAGTTACCAAGGGGATTCGAGAGCCAGGTCTTATTCGGTACATTTTCCTTATCGGATTAATCTACTTGGCGCATTACCTCTTGATGTACGTGCCTCTGGCTCAGGAGATTCTCGCTCCATACGGCCTCCATTTCTACTTCATCCCACTGACAGCATTTGACTGGGTAATCTGCATTCTTGCAGCACTTCCAGCGATACTAGGAATGGAACTCTACAAGAAACGGCTCAGAAACAGAGACGTGACGCTATAGGCCAACCTGAGTGACGGAATGAAAACTGCTCGGACGTATATACATTGCCCATTTCCCACAGAAATGTATGGAGCTACATAAATAACTGAAGTCTCTCACAGGAGTTTGGAGATCTGCATTGGCAAGAAAGACCACTCACAGCATCCGTCTGATGAAGAAGAAGGGCAAGAAGATCGTGATGCTTACTTCTTATGATGCACCCACGGCCAAAATCCTGAGCGATTGCGGAGTCGATATGATTCTGGTCGGCGATTCTGTTGGCAACACTCTACTGGGTTACGAGAGCACTATACCAGTGACCTTGGAGGACGTGATTCACCATTCAGCTGCAGTGGCCAGAGCCAAACCGAACTGTCTTATCGTGGGGGACATGCCTTTCATGTCGTACAAGGTCAGTACGGAACAAGCTCTGGAGAACTGTGGTCTGATGCTACAAGAGGGTGGTGCTGAGGCTGTGAAGATTGAAGGTGCTGGAAGAGTCACTGACATAGTTAGAGCCGTCGTAGACTCCGGGATTCCAGTCATGGGTCACATCGGTCTGACCCCTCAGTCGATATACGAATTTGGAGGATACCGGATTCAAGGACGCACAGCAGACACCGCGAAGCAACTTGTCGAACAAGCCCGCAGCCTTGAGGAAGCCGGCGTCTTCTCTATGGTGATTGAGCTTGTTCCCTCGGAAACGGCCAAGATCATCACTGAATCTGTCGAGGTTCCTACAATTGGAATTGGAGCGGGCCCCCATTGTGATGGTCAAGTTCTCGTATTGCACGATATGCTAGGACTCTTTCAAGACTTCAAACCAACCTTCGTGAAGAGATACGCAAACATCTATGAGGTCATTGTCAACGCTGTAAGAGAGTTCTCGAAAGAAGTGCGTGAGGGCGCGTTTCCTGATGATAATCACAGCTTCGAAATGACAGATGTTGAAACAGGCCGGCTGTATGGACGGACAAATCCTCCTGACAAGTAGTCGGCGTCCTCTCTATTGTGGACAATTGTTCCGGGAAACACTCGAAGTGTTTCCCTTATTCAAAACGTAGAATGACTTAGTGAAGTCTATTCTTTCTTGATTGCCTCGTTGAGGGCTTCAACTAGTTTGTCTGGATCGATCCCGTGGGCGTTGGCTCCTTGCTCGATATTCTCAAAACGAGCTACAGCACAGCCGTAGCAGTGCAATCCCCACTCCATGAAGGTCCCAGCAGTTTCGGGCCACTTCATTACAACCTCACCAATTGTCATTTCCTTATTGATTGCTTCAGCCATTTTGTCTTCACCATAGTTAATACGGTTACACATTCACGCCCGATTTTGTTGCTTTTATACTTTAGCTTACATCGGTGTCTTCAATGATGTACCGGTGACCAGCACTTCCTGTCACAAAGCTCTTCGGAAAGGTGGCAGCTAGAATATGTTGAGCTCTTGAGCCTGTACAATGACATGGAACAAGAAGTTTCAGGTCGTATTCCTTCAAAGCCTCCGCAGTCTTCCTTGTCTTCTCCGTCCCCTCCTTTCCAACAAGGTGCAGCCCTCCGACTATACCATAGACTTGCTGCTCTCCAGTCAGTCGAGTTGCTTCATGTACAATGTTGACTATACCTGCATGACTGCAACCACTCATAACAACCAACCCTCTCCCTTTGACATTGGCAATCAGACTTACATCGTCCAATATCATCTCATCCTCTTGCCATGCACCATCCATCCAGATGTGATGACCGGGCATTCCCAACTCGTAGTCTATTCTTCTAGGGACCTCACCGGTTCTGAGAATGGTGTTGTCTGCAACTAGCAGGGGTTCCGAGCTTGAGATGACCTGTCCACCTGCGTCGATAATCTCCTTCTCTGAGGGTATTGGGTCGAACTCCCGTATCTTCTCTCCTTCCTCTGTCCTAGTAATCATGGCCCGTTTGTTGAACATTCTGGGATGTACGTACACGGGCGTGCCCGATTGATGGATTTGTGATAGAACACCGAGAAGCCCTCCAAAATGGTCCCAGTGCCCGTGGGACATCACGATATCTTCTATCTGGTTGAAGTCCAGTCTGAGATATCTCATGTTTCGCTCTATCAGCGTGGGCGAGAGTCCAGTATCGTAGAGGACGACATGGGACTCGTCGTTGATGATTGTCCTGACCAATAGAGCCAAACCATGTCCTGCGAAAATGTGGTCATCAACATAGGCAATGTCTTCACTGCGCTCTCTCCAATCCCAACCCGGCTGAACATCCTTCCTGTTTTTGTCTGAGAATGCGTCGATGACGTTATCAACCAGGACTATGATCTCCAGCCTATCTACAGCTCTCAGACGTGACAAATGGTACTTCCCTCCTCTGCATTGCTTGCTCCTAACTCTAGAGTATCATGTGGTCTAGGCCCTTATCCTTGAGAACTTCCGGCCAGATCGCGTACAGGGGTTTGATTTTTGACACCAGACCGATGGCTTTTGACACTGGGCCTTGAATCTTGACCTGTCCTCTGGCAAGAGCTACTGCAGTGTTGAGCTTTCCATGCCAGAACTTGTTCGTTGTTTCGGACTTGCTCCACACCTTTATTTCAGGCTCAACCGCGTCGTCGAAGAAGATCTGCCCCACCTCGCCATTCGGGCCCGGATTCTTGAAGTCGATGGTGATTTGTGCTTCCGGCTGTTCAATGTCGAATCTGACTATCACTTCCGCCTTGGCCAGTTTCTCCATGACTTCTACTTCCTTCGTTGCACGGTTCCAGAACTCCTCGAATACTTCCTTCAATTGCTCTGTACTCTCAAAACCAGACATCTTGATGC
>JAEORS010000107.1:0-6630 GCA_016840795.1 Candidatus Thorarchaeota archaeon
ATCGATATGGCGGCATCCATCATCGCGTACTGTACAAGCTTGTCAATACTGGCCTTGAACGCCTTCTTGGTGACTTTGGCAGCCTTCATGTTTGTAGGGCTCCCAATCCTCTCCATTAGTTCACGTATGGCCTGAGCAAACTTTCTCGAAACATGTTCGTGCCTCTTTCCAGAGATACCTATTAGACTGGCAAGCTCGGCGTAATTTCGGCCTGCTTCCGGTTCTCCCCTGCAGCTGTATTCGATTGTATATGGAAGAGCCATTCCCACGGAAAGGCCATGCTGGAGTCTGAGTACAGAGCCCATACTGTGGCCCAGTGAATGTGCAAGAGCGGCTTGAGCGTTACCAAATGCCATCCCTGCTAGAGTGGCTGCAACAAGCATCTTCTCTCTAGCTTCGAGATCTTCAGGATCATCGACTGACTTGGGAAGCCACTCAAAAACCATCTTGACGGCCTTCATTGAGCATCCATCTGAGATGTCGTTCTTCCAAGATGATACGTATCCTTCTACAGCGTGAGTCAGTGCATCCATGCCCGTGTATGCGGTGAGGTTCTTCGGAAGGTCCTTCACGAACATAGGTTCCAAGATTGCAATATCAGGAGTCAACTCAGGGTTTAGTGTCCCAAACTTGCGTCCAGTTTCGTCCTCTCGAATCACAATGGCCCTGGTCACCTCTGAGCCTGTACCTGCGGTCGTAGGAATGCATACGAGCTTTGCCTTCTTTTTTACTCCAAGCTCATCAAACGGTGTGAGGGCGGTCAAGTCCATGTCAGACTTGGCATAGAGCACCCATGCGGCCTTTGCTGTGTCCATGACACTGCCCCCTCCAATGGCAATAATGGTATCGGCACCGAAGCTCCTGAGGCCTTCTGCCGCCTGACGGACAGTTGATATCCGTGGGTCCGGTTCTGCACAGTCCCAGACCGCCACACTCCATTGATTGTCGGCAAGTATCTGAGTTACCCTATCCACAATACCCAGCTTGTTTATCACAGGATCCGTGATTATGAAGGCACTCTCACCATCTAGAAGCTCCAACTCCTCTATCGAATCCTGACCAAAGATTACTCTTGGTATGTCGAACTGCCATGACATCTGACCTCACCTAATCGCAAGTCGTCTAACTAGTACGCGAAACAATCAGACAGACTGTGAACACCCTCTTATTTGTGCCGTCCTACTACTCTGAGAGCACGCTGCGAGGGAGAGCGTCAACTATCTCAGAGGCCTCTTTCACAATACTGTCGATAACATCCTGCACGCTTGGGAGGTCATCGATTCTTCCAGATACCTCTCCACCAAACATCAATGCTGTGTCTGCCTTTGAATCGATGAGGTCGTCGAATCCAGTTCTTTCCAGTCTGAGGATTTCCTCGTTTGAGTCCAGAGGCTCCCCAAGATAGAACCGAGGAAGGTCCTGAAGAGTCCGTTCGACAATCTCCTCGGCTCTCCTGTTCCTAAGGAATCTCATCGGACCAAAGAGACCTCTTGCCACGAGCGTCTGTCGCTCCTCTCTTTCAATGATTGCCTGTTTCCAGATCGGTTCGAACTCTGCTTCCTTCGTTGCTATGAATCTCGTGCCCATCTGAATTCCCTTTGCACCAAGGCACAACGCAGCCGCAAAGGTTGCACCATCGCAGAACCCTCCTGCCGCTACCACCGGTGGCTCCACAGCCTTTGTCACGGCTGGAACCAGAACCATGGAGTGAACAGGGTCCCAGGAAACGTGAGCTCCTCCTTCATGACCCGAGGCCACGATGATGTCGGCTCCTGCTTTCTCTGCCTTCTTCGCATGGTAGACCGAAGGAACCACGTGAATCCAGATCAGTCCTTGTTTCTTCAATTCTGCCCACGGCGTAGGATTCCCGGCTGATGTGACGACAACACGAAGTGATCTTTCAATATCTGAATTGCTCTTTCGTGATTCTAGTACCTGTTCTGCAAACATCTGAGAGGCAAGAATGAACTCAGCAGCGACAGGAATATTCACACCGAATACCCCTTTCTTTCCCCTGACACTCTTTGTCACAGCCTCAATCGATTTCTGAAGAATCACAGCCGGAGGGTCAGTACCAAACATCCTGACCGCATCAACAGGTGCGGCCTCAGGTAACAAGGTTGCCGCCATTCCTATGCTACTAATCATGCCAAGAGCTCCCGCGTTCGAAACAGCAGCGGCAAGGTCCTCTGTCTTATACGGGCCCATGCCTCCTTGCAGTATTGGATGCTTGATTCCGATTATGTCACAAATCTCTGTTCTGACGAGTGCCATATCGAACCGCTTACTCCAACGTCGATTTAAGTCTGTCATCTGGTTTCTTTGGCGGAAGTGCGAGCCCTAAGTTGTAACGAGGAGTATCAGATTTGATTGTTGCGAGGGAGCTCCTAGGCGGTAGCAGGAATGCTTTATGGTCTGTGGGATACGGTCTGACTCATGAGCCCCTCTGAAGCGCATGCAAGACTATTCGTCTGGGAACCTTGTAGGTACTTTGGTAGTGGCTTCAACGAGTTCTGCCGCAGCTTTCGTGTAGCGCATTATCTTCCCCATGTCATTGCCCTTGCCCAGCCTGAATTTCCTCTGCATGAGTCCTTTGATTGGATCAATCTTCTTGGCAAAGAGGAGTCTCCAGTTCTTCGCCGGGCCTGAGTACGTGAACTCGGCTACCTCATCCGGCCCTGCCATTCTGGCACCCCGGCACTTTCCATGCCATAAATCCATGTAGAATCGGACAGTTTCGTCCAGAGTCTCATCGGCCTCAATCTCAAATACGAAGTCGCCTTCCCAATCATGGGCTGCATCTTCGTACGCCTTGCTGGCGTTAAGGATTTCCCTGTATTTTGCAAGCCACTCCTCAGATGGAAAGAGCAATCGCTCATCGTCAGTCATACGATAGTCACCACTTAGCGTTCGGTCCTTCAACCCACTGAAAAGGATTGTGTCAAGAGAAACGTGTTCACGGAACCTCAAGCAGAGGTAAATCAAGCGCTTCAGCCAACTGTGATAGTTCATGTAGTTTCCCTATGGTACTAAGACCATGTGAGTCACTTCCCAAGGTGAACTTGCATCCATAGTTTCGTGCCATCTCCAGGAAGCCCTCAAAAACTGGTTCATACCTCAGGCTCAGTTCTACTGCAACTTCGTTGTCCGCCAAGGCCTTGGCAACCTTTTCTCCGTGCTGTTTCCGGAACGAAGTGAGATATCCATCCCAATGACCGAGAATGTCAAAGCTCTGTGTCGCTGCAGCTTTTGCCACTGCTGACGACCATAGGAACGAATCCGAGCCCCAGTGAACTGAACCGATTACGAGATTGAACTGGTCGAGCCCTCCCGCCACGGGAGCCAAGGTTCCGTCGGACATAATGTCCACTTCAGCTCCCTCAAGGACCTTCAGTTTCGGATAATGATCGGTGATATTATCTAGCAGCCTTCGTCGCTCTTCAATGAGTCCGATTCCTCCTTTTCTAGAGCCAAGCGAGGGCCAAAAATGATCAACTATGGCAATGATGTCCAATCGCATACCGGAAGCATGCCTGATGATATTCTCCACGGATGCGTGACCGTCAGAGAAATCCGAGTGAATATGAAGATCAGTCCGATTGCCCGGCATTGTGTTATGTGACTCAGTTCCTGATATAACTAGTATGTCGGCGAGAATCTTGAGTCTGAACCGCCAGTTGCTGAAACAATGCGGGGATGCCAGCTATTATTTACTACATCTCCCCAGTACAAAGTGAGACCATAGGTCTCAGTCAGAGGTGATCTGAAGGCAGCCTGGTGGGTTTTTGATTCAGGAGGAGCCATTTTCTTGACCCTAACATTGCGTTCTTCTCCTTTGCAACTTGGACTCGCATCCCCACGATTCTAAGGACCAAGGCGCCAGGACCCCAGATTCTGGAGGTGAGATAGCTATGGCCCACAATGCCTTGTGGTAGCTTGCCTCTACCTCTGACATAAGTGTACTTGAATTCTTGAGAGCAGCCAATGAGTTTAGCTCAGGTGCTCAGTAATTGAGAGAAACTGCAGTTCAAAAAGAGGGGCGGCCGTGCAGTCTGCACGGCCTGTGAAGGAGGAGATATCGTTCCCGACTGGAAGGAAACAACCCGGAGTCTACCTCCGAAAGGAGACTCGATACAGTTCTGTCCTTACACCAGCCTTGAATCGATTGTACTGTTCAGGCCAATCTTTGACGTGCTTGTTGTTCTTCTTTGCCAACGCCAATTACTTACACCACGAATGGAGTAGTCACAAATGGATATCAATTGGCGTGAACTTGGTGGCTCAGTAAGGGCTACTCTCAGACGAGTTTTGAGACAATTCCCGAAGTAGTCAGTTCGGAAACCGGCTGCTACATCGGAGATGCGCCAAGAGGGTGTCAGCGCGCTCCCACGTCTGAGGACCGGTGATGTGATTGCAGAGGTAGAAGAAGGCGTGCAGTGAAGTTGACAACTTGCATCACATCACCTCTGGAGGAGCTGCGCTGACAATAGTACTAGGTGCCAACCTAAGTCTTCTTTTCATGACTGTGAAACTTGAAGGAATCAAGGTGGAGGACACGAACATCATCTCCTTCATGCCATCACTATCGTCAGCAGAAGACTTAGCCAATAACTGATACTAACATAGAGTGCGAACCATCTTCTTGACTGGTGATCGCTTGGATAGTGAATCTGCCAGATTCTCCTTCCTACGAACAGGAAGATGGCATACAGGGCTAGTATGATGGGCATTACTACAGCAACCAGCTGAAGTAAATCCAGACCCGGGAAGTTGACTCCTGTGACTACCATGATGCCATACTGGATGGAGCCACCAAGTCCGAGACTCAAACCCTGCGCGAACAAGCCAAAGATGGCTCTCGAAGTCATGAGCATGGACGTGGTCAAGTAGAAGAGCGATGGGACAAAGGACTCTCGCACTGTACGGAATCCAAGTGGCAGCAAGAAGACCAAGCCGACAATGGCTGACATTAGAAGCATCCCTTGAACGCGAGATTCAAAGAAGACCGGGTTGTCAGTTATTGTGTCTGTGAAGAAGACCCAGCTCCACGGATCATGGAAGACTGGCGCATTAGCGGGCGGAAGAGGTATTGCTCCATACCACGGCAACGAACCCACCCACCCTGCGTCGAAGAGGTTCAAGAACGCAACACTGCTCCAAGTCCTAGCAATTCCAGTACTGCCTTGGCTTACGTGCAATGAAAGGTCGCTCATGACATGATAGAACTCAGCTACAAAGCTGCCTAAAACGAATAGACCAATAGCCAGGTACACGAGATACAGCCTGAGTTTGAGCTGTCTTCTCAGATACTCTCTGTATCCATCCGGAGAGTCTTCCTTCTGAGGATTGAGAGGGCCGATGTTCGGTGCCACGATGGTATAGGATAGGTATCTTCGAATTCTGCTCCCGGTTCCGTTCTTGAGTGAGGGATAAAGAAGCACAAACAAAGACACCAATAGGATTGGCAACGCAAAAGCGAGCAGGATTGCTTGGAAACTCGTCAATTCGAGGATGAACATTGTCCCTAGTCCCTCCTTCTGTATTTGTCTGAGGACCCTCTTCTGGGCACTTGCTTCAGTTTCATGTTCCAGTACGCTCCTGCAAGTAGAGCGGGTACTGGGATTACTATTAATAACGACAGTGTGACCGAGTCAATAGTTGAAACTGTTGAAGCGGTCCCGTCAATGGCGGCTGGGATAATGTACTCGAACAACATTGCTGTTTGAGGATATAGCTCATAGGCCGGCACGCTGGATGTGAACACAACAACCATGTCGAAACTCGGTACTGCAAAGATGAACTGACCCGCATATCCTTGAGCAGAATACACATTTGCCACGTCAGTTGGGTTTGTCCACCATTGGTATCCATATCCACTGTACTCATTGAATATGAAACTGGTCTGGGTTGACTTCTCAACCCACTCCGCGGACAGAATCTGCTCATCGTCCCAGGTGCCATTTTTCAGGAAGAGATACCCGAACTTGGCCATGTCTTGTGGTCGCATTGAAAGGCCTCCACCTGCAGCGTAGTACCCATTCTGGTCCGTGGACCAATGCACATCGTAATCCGATATCCCGAGCGGTTCAAAGAGATGCTCAAATGCGAATTCATACAGCGTCTGTCCTGAGGTGATGGCAACTATCGCTCCAAGAAGATGCGAACCACCCGAGTTGTAGGTCCAGGACTCCCCAGGATGATATGCCATCGGGCGGTCGAGAACGTACTGTATCGCATCACTGCTTTGAAACATGTCCGTGACGTCATTTCCATACTCGCCGTAAGGCAGAGTCCATTCATCCCATTCTAGACCTGATGTCATGGTTAGGAGATGCTCTATAGTGATGCTTTGTTTCCGGCTGTCGAGATTGGCGATGGTACGATTCGGGAAGTAGTCGATCATCTTGTCGTCAACACTCCCAATAAGCCCCTCTTGGATCGCTATTCCCATCAGGGCCGACGTGAAGCTCTTAGTGCAGGAGTGAATTGAATGCTTTGTGTCAGCGGTGTAGAGCGAGCTGAGATACTCTTCAAAGACCAGGTGGCCGTGTCTCACAACTAGGACTGAGTCGATGTCAACATCATTGACACGGATGTAATCCATCATATCTCCGAGTCTGTTGGAGTCAA
>JAEORS010000010.1:0-22975 GCA_016840795.1 Candidatus Thorarchaeota archaeon
GGTTAACGCCGGGACTAACTATGAGTCTCTTAAGGTAGCCAAATGCCTTGTCGGTTAAATGCCGACGTGCATGAAGGGAGCAATGAGGTCCCCACTGTCCCCAGGAGGGCTCCGGTGAACCTACACCGTACCGAACAGTGTACGTAGCGCCAATGGGAAGAGAAGTCCCTGCGGAGGTTTACTACGCAGTCTGTCATTGCCATTTCGGGCAATGTGCAGAGCATAGTCAGGAGCGACGAACCACTCTCTCCGGGGAGTGGGAATGCGACCGTGTAATACTGACCATGTTGTCTGGGATGGCTAACCTAAGCCAAGCGAGCTTAGGGACACTGGCAGATAGGCAGTTGGGCTGGGGCGGCACACGGCTGACAAGAGATCAGCTGTGACCAATGCTGAGCTCAGAGGCGACGGAAACGTCTCGTTGAGATTAAGGGCATAAGCTCGGCTGACAGGATCCCGAACAGCAACGGATCCTGGGTCGAAAGACTGGCCTAGCGAACCTTCACTGGCCAATTGTAAGTGGTGGAGATGACAAAAAACTTACCCCAGGGGTAACAGAGTCGTCGCGTGCAAGAGTTCATATCGACCACGCGGCTTGCTTCCTCGATGTCGGCTCTTGGTATCCTGGCGTTGCATAAGGCGCCAAGGGTGCGGGTGCTCACCGATTAAAACCGAACGTGAGCTGGGTTTAGACCGTTGCGAGACAGGTTGGTTTCTATCTATTGGCGCTGTTGGATGTCTGATGGCAAGATGAAGCCGGTACGAGAGGAACGCTTCGTCGCGACCTATGGTGTATCGATTGTCTGAGAAGGCACTGTCGAGTAGCTAAGTCGTAACGGATAAACGCTGAATGCATCTAAGCGTGAAACCGGACCAGAAAATAGACATCCACTTGCTAGACGACCCCTTCCGAAAGGGGCGGCGGGGCTGGTGACGGCAACGTCGAGTCTAGGAACGAGGGCTCTGCTAGAAGAGCAGGTAAATAGGGCAGGGGTGTAAGCACCGAGCTTCGGCGAGGTGTTCAGCTCACTGCTACTAATGCCCGAGGCGTGCAGTTCAAAAACGTGACTCGCACAGTACCTAGAGTTGTCAAGACTGTGAGTTGTAATGTGATTGCTTCCATCCTTTGTGGGTCAACCTTTCTAGTTTTAGAATCATCAGTGATACCCTGACAAGATTATATCAACTAGTCGTATTCAGTTGATTAACGACTCTAAGCGAAGTGCTCCCGTACTGAGAAGGTTCAAGCAAAGATCCAATCTGTGATCCATCTCACGTGAGTCATGCGCTGATGCCAGTCATTATTATCGAAGACTCCTAGTTATCCCCTAGATTATGGAGTCCCGAATCGATTCAGGTCATCGATGACTAGTCGCCCGGGGTCTGTGATTCAATTGGGAAAATTGGAACATGGTAAGGATGGAGAAGACAGAATCCAACGACGAGAGGGAATTGAAACCACTTCTTGTGGGCATATCAGCTGCACTCATTGCAGTCCTAGCCCCTGCGGGGTTCAACGTAAGTTTTGATTTGACTAGAGGTACAATCATGCACGTGTACCTGATATTCATGCTATGGACAATAAACCTCGGACTTGGTGTTGTCAACCCTCAAGGCATATTCCAGGGAGCTCCGGCCATTCCTAACTCTCCCGTTCCAATCCCCATAGGGCTTGTCGGAAATCTACCACTCACTTTTCTTAGGACTGTATTTGTCTATCAGATATACAGATACTATCAAGGCAAAACCACAAGAAACCGTACAATACTGGCAGCAGCTGCAGGTGAATTGCAGGTAGTGATCGTGGGCCTTCTACTCATGATGATGCCTACCTTCTCTCTCACCACCCAGCTCTTCATTCCTATTCCCATTCTGTTCCTAGCCGGACTCGTTATGATAAAGATGGCACCATCCACTCAGTTCTCGACTCCTTGGATGGGCCAGGAAGAGCCGGAAACTTGGTGGACACAATCATCAGAAGATGAAGAGAGTGCAGTCGAGGTCAAGGAAGAACCTTGGCTGAAGAAAGGTGAATAAGGTAGGCTGCAAACACCAAGCTTGTTCGATTTATTCAACTCACCATCACAACTGCCAGAAGTGTGAAATTTCGCATTACCTAGAGTAGTCAGGACTGTGAGTTGTAGCGCGATTGCTTCCGTCCTTTGTGGGTCAACTTCACATTTCCTTCTGGCTATCTTCATATTAACGCTTTAGCCCAGAAACTCAGGCGTGAGCCCGATGGGCATTATGTAGATCGCCTTGAAGTCACTTGGAAGGTCCACAACAGTGGCCACCTGATCTTCATAGAATGCACCCACAGTTACCGTTCCCAGACCCCAAGCAGCACATTTCAGGCAGATATTCTGAGCAAACATTCCGACGTGGTACATGGCTAATCGATGAGCAAAGGCAGAATCTGGCTCAGCGACAATCAATCCCATGTCCACTGAAACAACTATGTCCAGCTGAGCAGCTTCAATCCAGGGTTGACTCAATCCTGCAGTCATGAGGTCAAGGCGCAAGTCCGAAGTTGATACTTCAGTGAAGGAGGCGTTCCGTAGCCAATAATTGTAGACCCCAAGACCAATTCCATCCACTTGACCGATCACTACACGCACATCCAATGGGGATCTATCTGAATCCAGATAGTCAATCATGCTACTGTCAATCAGAATGTCGGTCACGAGTGCGAAGGGAACCGTGCCGTTGACATAATCTCTGGTAGATCTGCGCTTCGTGATTGCCTGTTCAACAGTTGCTTCGTCCTCGTTCACCGAAGAGGAGTGAGCACCAATCTGACCAACAGGTGCCCGACTATTGCCAAATCCTACGGGTAATGCTACTAGGGGTATGAATGATGTATTGAGAAGACTCTGGACATACACTGTTGCGAAATCTGCTATTGGACGCGTCTTGAGGCCCAGTGAGGAGAGCTGCAGAAGGAAGTTCTGAACAGCATGTCCTGTTTCCAGATGAACGTACTGCATGCCGCGATTACCGTATCGTGCAGTTGTTCTTGAGTAGTTAGCCAGAATGAAGAACACAGTGGACACATTGAGAACTGCTCTTCGATCATCCCCGACGAAAGCTGCCACAATGGTGCCACGGTCAACAGTTGTATTCACCCACTCAAGCTGATGTTCTTGAGGGATGTAATGGTAGTATCCCTCCTCAAGCTCTGACTCATCCATCTGCACGAAGAATATCTCAAGCGGATATGTTGCGCCAGCTGAGGGGACTGCTCTGAAGACGGACCCGTGCGTTATGCCTTGAATCGCCCAGAGAAGCTGGGACACTTCATCTATTCTCATCTGATGGTCACTCAGAACGCTTGAATAGCCAGGATCTCTCATTGCTGTGCCTAGTGGCATACTACCGTTGACATCAGGTTCTGGCAGTGTGAGAGTAGTCATCTCTGGTGAATATGTTGGGAACAGAAGCAGAGGCGGGAGTACAACTACTAGGACCACAAGCAGCAGGAGAGCCAGTCCGATTGGCTTGTAATGTCTTCGTGCTTGAAGCACGATCATCGTACACCTCTGACATGACGAGTTTTGTAACATACTTCTATCCCTAGCTTAAAGATGTGATGTCGCTTCTCAGACCGTTGTCAAGGTCTACGAGTTCTAACGTGACTGCTTCCATCCTATACAGGTCAACTTCTCGATTCTTTCTGGGTTTTCCTAGGGGTGCATCATACTTATCGGCCGTCCATGCTATGTGTCGTTGAGGGTATCTCGACGTGGACGCGGAACCAAATCAGAGTGCACTCGACCTTGACACAGCCATAGCTATTGAACGAGCCCTCGCAGTCGCTATGCTTGGATTGCTCCTAGTGTACCTACTTACTGGCTCTCTACATGGTCTTGAGCTGCTCTTCATCATCGTTGAGCTCTTTCTGGGAGTGCTGGGAATCTGGATACATACGAAGAAGGAGGGCTTCATTCAGAAGGACCATGAACTCGAAGTTTCCTCACAGAGGGAAATCCCAATTGGTCCTTGCGGCAATTGCGGTGAGGACTTCAGATATCCAGTTTTGAGTGCAGATGGCAAATACCGTTGCCCCAAGTGCGCAAAGCCAGTCGGATAGGCAGTTGAGTTCTTTCATTCTTGGCGTATTATAGCGTAATCCCATCCCGCCTTTGTAGGTCAACTTCACTATCCCCGATCAAGAATGATTGCTGCCAAGGGTGAAGACGATCATCTAGCATACGTATTTTTGCGACCGTCGAAGCAATCAGGACTTGAAACTATAGCTTTGAATCGAGTCTTTCACTCAAAGACTGGAAGCAGAAGCTCGAAGGGTGACTCCCAATGAGTAGCGATGTGAGAGTCTTACTTCTTACAGGTCAGATGGCATTCGAAGACCTGGTTCAAGTGGCCTCAGGTTTTCCAAATGTCGACGTCGAACGCCTTCCAATCACCGTTGCGGCGTTCACCACTCCAAGACTGGTTCTGAAACATGCACCCAAGCTCTTGGATAAGTGGAAACCAGACCTCATTCTGGTGTCTGGCCTTGCTCGCGGTAACTTCTCCGAACCTGCCGAACAGATTGGTATACCTATCATGAAGGGAACACGATATCTCACGGCGCTTCCCTCACTTCTGAGGAATCTACAGCAAATCGTTCCGGAGCTCTCAGAGGAGTACGCAGCCGATTCGATTGTCAAGACGATGTTAGTTGATGAACTAAGAGATCATATGAAACGACTAGAGAGAGAAGCGGTTTTCGAGAAGCGCAACTTCAGGCTACGTTCCGGATGCCCAGTCGGGATTGATTTCCCTCCCAGAGTGATGGCCGAGATTGTCGATGTCACAACAAGGTCTATTGAGTACAGCATGGCGACTGCCCGTTTCTTCACAAGATGGGCAGACATACTTGATGTTGGAGCCACCATAGACGAGCCCAATCCAGAGAGAATAGCCGAAATAGTGACTGAGGTGCGCAGATTCGGTCTGCCTATTAGTGTGGACTCTCTAGACAGGAACGAGATAATGGCTGGTGTTGATGCAGGTGCTGAGATAGTCCTCTCGGTAGATAGGGGCAACTTGGATGTGACTGACAGAATACCAGAGGACGTGACACTTGTGTGTCTCCCGACAAACATCTCAGCCGGGATTCTTCCTCCTGATCCTATTGAACGTGCGCAAGCATGCTCCAATCTCTGTAATGACCTGAGAACGAAAGGATTCGACAGAATACTTGCAGATCCACTAATGGAGGCTCCAATCCAACCTGGCCTTATGGAGTCCTTACGTGCCTATCATCATTGTCGAGTCCTTGATGCTGATCTCCCTCTACTGGCAGGATTCGCGAATGTGACCGAGTTCGTAGACTCAGATACTGCAGGAATGAATGCTATCTTGGCCTGTCTGGGTATCGAGCTAGGAATCTCAGTCTTCCTCTCAACTGAGGAACGAGCATCGACATATCGCTGCGTAAGCGAGCTGAAGTCTGCAGCTCTTATGGGATTCATCGCAGGTCACATGGGCTCGCCGCCAAAGGAGATTGGGGCCACAGCTTACGTGGCAAAGTCCAGCGGTCTTGATGTGCAAGCAGTCTCGATGGACGATTCATTCGAGTCCGTTGAGGAGCGAAAGATCGAATGTAGGCCAGATGCGAGGGGATACTTTCGAATAGGAATAGACCGACGGAGGAACAGAGTTCTTTGTGAGCACAGAAGCAGAGGGGGGTCAATCCGACGACTCGCTTCCGAAACTGCAAATGCAATACTGCGAGAAATCCTATCAGCAAGACTAGTCTCCAGTCCGAGTCACGCAGCCTATCTTGGAACCGAGCTGACCAAAGCAGAGATTGCGCTCAAGTCCGGGCACAACTATCGACAGGATGAACCTTGGGACATTGAATTGACAATGGATATCTAGAGCCTTGTAGACTGATCAGTTAAGAAGAAGCATTAGCTCATGCTTCCCGCTTCTGGCTATTTGAACTATGGAGAGTATTTCTAATGCATTTCACGGAAATCCAGAAGTCCGATTGTATACAAGTGGCCTGCGTGATACTTGGAGTTGTAACATGATTCCCTCAGTCCGATGAAGGTCAACCTCATTGGTTCTTGGCAATTCACAGAGTTCATATTGGAGTGCTGCAGTCTTCCCTAAACTGTCATGACATCGGACAACACTACATCAGAGCACGATGTAGACATAGAAAGCACTTCGCGGCCGTCGAGCGAGTTTGAGCTTGCAGCAGTAGAACCCTGTCTGAGTCTAATCTGCTCGTTTTGCATTCTAGTCCTGGTGTTCATCACCTTGTTAGGGACCATGATGACTACCGATAACTTGGGTGGCATAACGGGTGTTGGTCTATCCGCGCTGACTCTGGCAGTCTTTCTTGTCGCGATTCAGGTCTACAAATCTAACGAGCTTCGAAGTCGTGACTCCGACAGAACCTAGAGTAGTGACGTGCTTGCCTCCATCCCTTGCAGGCCAAGCATTGTGGTTCTGGAACAGACTGTGATGTTTCAACGGGGTCTTAACAGCTGATTACTACATCAAGCTGATCAATGACTCTTGAGCGAAGAGATTTCACCTCGGGGAGTCGGAGTGGAGATTGAATCCGCACTCCGTCTTCCCAAGTTCTGTGCTGATGTCAGTCATTACTATTCCAATTCACTAGTAGTCCATCAGATAACTGAATCCCGAATCGAGTCGTGGAATCGGACCCTGATCACTCAGATTCTACGATTAGACGAGGGCAACTGGAATATGTGCAGAATGGAAGAAACACATCCTGACGATAGAAAGAGATCGAAACCACTGGATGCCGGCATCATAGCGGCAGTTCTTGCAATTCTAACCCCGGCGGCTCTGAACCTGAGCTTCGATTTGGTCACAGATTCAATCATCTACGCGAATCTGATGTTCATGTTCTGGACAATAAACCTCGGGCCTGGCATTGTCAACCCCCGGGCACGTTCTCAGAAGCCACTGTTATTCCCGACGCGGCCGTTGCGATCCCCTATGGGCTTATTGGTAATCTGCCAATCACGTTTCTGAGAGTTGTATTCGTTTATCAGATTTACAGATACTATCAAGGCAGAACCACACGAGGCCGTACATTATTGGCAGCAGCCGCGGGCGAATTACAGGTGACGATTATGGGCCTGTTTTTCATGTCGATGCCAACTTTCTCTCTCACTGTCCAGTTTCTCGTTCCCACTCCCATTATGTTCGTGGCTGGACTAGTCATGATCAAGATGGCACCCACTAATCAGTTATCCACTCCTTGGCCGGATCAGGAAGATTCGGATTCTTGGTGGACAGAACAATCAGAAGATGAAGGGGGCGCAGTTCAAGTCAAAGAAGGACCCTGGCAGAAGAAGAAGCAAACGGCATAGCCCTGCGAAAACCATGCTCGCCTAATATGTTCAATCAGTTGCCATCTCATTTCGCTCAATTTAGAACCTCGTGATTAGCGTTTCTTGGGTAACTGAATAGAGGCATGAGCCCGGAGTATAGTGGAACGAAGACTCCGCCTCACCACTGGTATGATGATATGACGTCAGCCATTTCACGATGCATAGGCGCGCCTACTTGGATGACCATATGAAGAGCGAGCCAAAACATGCTGCCTACTTCATAGCCCTCCAAATGTTTTTCTCATTTCCGGACGATATGCTCACAGACTGCTGAACATGTGAGAACGATGCGGCGACTAGTAGGTAGGATTCTGTTCTGGATTGGTGTCATAATCATCGGAGCTGTGCTTGTTCTGGGAGTTGCTGTCATCTCGGTGTCTGCACTTTCTGGCTCGAACACTTTGGCAGTTGACTATAGTAACTATGCAACTCCATTCTTCATAATCGGTATCCTGATCATGATGATTGGGCTCATGATGGCCCTCTTTCCAGATGGCTTCTCAAGAGATGGGCTGTGGGTTCTAAAACTGGGGCCCTTTGTCAGGTAGAAAACTGGACAGGGCCACATGCACTCACCGAACCCTTCATTAACTATTGTTAATCATTCCTTGTGGTGTTAACAAGTGGATGTCCAAGACAATATTCAGATTACGAGAGCAGCACTGGAAGCCTTCGAAGCCCATGACATGGATCGTTTTGTGAGCTTCATGTCCGAATCAGTTATCGACTACACTCCGGGTAGGTCGGAGCCGCTCAGAGGCCGTGAAGCAGTCCGAGAGGACAACATCGGTTTCCTAGCTATGTATCCTGATGTTACGTTTGAAATCACGCAGATATTCGGAGACGGGGAAATGGTATGTGCCCAAGGAATTGTAATGGGAACCGACACGGGTCCACTTCCTGGTCCGGATGGTCAACAGCTGCCCCCAACAAACAAATCATTTCGAGTTCCAGCCTGCTTCGTGGCAAAGATTGAGGATGGCAGGATCTCGGAGATCTACGAGTACCTGGATCGACTTGAATTTTCATTACAGCTAGGGGCTTCTGGCTAATAGCACCATTGCGAATTCCATTTCTGACATCATTTGTGACCGGCCTACATTTGCCATCGGGCAACGCTAGTCTTATCAACTGAGATTGCTCTGGTCGCCAAGAGAAGTGGGAGATGGAAGGCGAACTTGGTATGGACTCATCTGGCGTCGAAAGCGCACGCTGGATAGAGCGCACACTTGCAGTGCTGCTTGTCTTCATTGGCCTGATGTATATCAACTTGGGTAGCCGCGAGTACGGCATATACAACCTTCTCGCTCTTCCTCTGGAAGTCCTCATAGCAGCTTTGGGACTCTGGATTTGGTGGAAATCTGCGAAAGGTTCTATGTCTGATTCAGATGACTATCCTCCAGAGCTACTACTGACATGTCCGCATTGCGGGGCCACATACCAATATGGAGATTCATCGGTTCTGCCAGAGCGCGCAGTTCTATGTCAAAACTGTGCCATCGTATTTTCGATACAATAGACGGTCTTTGCCCCGTACGAAATAGCGCTATAAATCGCCGAAGAGAAAGTTGGACTTCGACAAAATGCACCCAGTCGTGCAATCAAACGGGGGTGACTCTGATTGACTGAGGCTCAAATTGAGTCCGCAGTTTCCAAGAAGTTCCTTATTGCCATCAACTCAATTGTCCTTGTTGTTTCGGCTAGTGCGATTGTGTTCTCTTACGCGCATCTATTCCCTTTCTATGATCCCCCAGGGCTCTATCGTCTACTGCCGGGCGATATCCTGACTGACTTCATCTGGGTGTATGTGCTAACACTCATCTGTGGGGCACTTGCATATGTGGCAGCACCCTTCCTCTCCACTATCTTCTGGAAGGGACACAGACTTCTTACTGCTGGCCACTACAATTACCACATCCAACTATTCGACGCACGGGCAACGCGGAGAAGCAAAGTTCGACGCCTATTCCTACCCGCCTTCGTTGCACTAGGTCTTGCTGCAGCGATAGCGAACATCAGACAGGTGGCCAATCTGATATTCGTCAATGAGAGCTTTGCTAACCTCGACGAATCTGCACCGGCTCTTGAGGTTGGTGTTCCTATTCTATTCATCCTCATTCTGATAGCCAGTTTTGTCACGCTGCTTTTTGTGCCCCTTTGGCTCCTAGAAGACACGGGAGTGATATGCGAGCGAGAAACCGTTGGACGACGTGTGACTGCGGACATCGAGGGTGTTGGGAACTGGTATGTCGCACTTCTGAAGGGGTTCGCCGGCATAACCACCGTGATTACGTATTTGCTTATCGCCGCGAGCACAATTGAATGGTACTACACTGTCAATGTTCCAAATCTGTTCACACTGATTGTCCTGATAGTCCCAGTCGTAGCCATCATTGGCGCTCCATTCCTGGCAATGGCTCCAATCTCAGTTGTTCATTTCTGCTATGAGATTTCTCTGCGACGCAACAAGGAAAGACTGGATGCGAAGCTGGGTGGGGCGGGTCTTGCAAGAGTTGCCATCGATTTATCACAGACCTCAGAATCGCCCGAGATGGGATGACCAGACTGGAGCCTCTGCGTCAGAGCTGAGGCACGTAAGCAGCATTATTCTAGCAGTGAAGAATCTATGAAGTCTGATTCGACAACCTCTTCTTCCATACCCTCTCAATCTTCTTCTCTCTGTTATAGTGCCCCATCTCTCCCCGTGACTTCTTTGCAGTACCTGTCAGAATGACATACCCCTCAAAGAAGATGAGGAAGACCGCCGGGATGAAGGGAGTGATGTCCCCCCCCACGAAGAATCCTATCACTCCAGCCAGAATGGACGTTATGATGGTCCAGATGCCAGAGAAGAAGAAGAACCACTTCCTTTTTTGAGGCGGTGCCTTAAGGAAGCTTACGTAGTCGATCTTGAGTGTGGGTTCGTAGTACTCATCTCTACAAAAGCCTTCAATCCTAATTCCCAGTATAGTCCCTGCTATGAAGCGACCCAGGGGATAGAAGAACGTGATGATGAAGAAGATGGAGATGAATCGCATTGCAAACTGCAATAGGTCTCCCAGAGTCCAGACTAGTACATTGGACCAGTCTAGTGGAGTTCCTACAAGCCACAGGTACGCAATGAATGACACCGCGCCAAGGATACTCATCGCCGCCAATGCCGGCCCCAATCGATAGGTTCTACCCCTATCTGCCTCAAAGAGTATGCTTCTGACTTCTGCTGCTAAAACGATTTCTTCATCACTGGGTTCTGACTCTCTCTTAATCTGCCTAACAAGCTTCCAGAAGTACCTCCTAGTTTCGCGAGGCACACCACCAGGATTCTCTCTGACTTCCTCTCGAATGCGTTCAAGCTCATGCAGTCTCTCAGACACTCCAACGCGCCTCGAAGCTGAGAGTGCAATCACCTACAAGAACCCTCCGTGTGGTGTCGAGAACCAGAATTCCAGCATATCTATATCCAGCGAGTCTTTCAACCGTGGCACGTGGTGTCAGTGTCAGGAAACGTCAGAATGAAACATGAAAGCCCCTCCGTTGAGGATATGGAGCGTTTCATTGCTGAAGCATTAGGTGAGGCGCAAGAGGGACTGAAAGAAGGGGGAATTCCAATCGGGTCTGTTCTGGTAGTAGACGGCGAGGTAGTTGGCAGAGGTCACAACCAACGGGTGCAGAAGGGAAGTGCGATTCTTCATGCAGAGATGGACGCTCTTGAGAACGCGGGGCGTCTGTCAGCGTCAGACTACAACAGGTCGACACTCTATACGACACTATCCCCTTGTGACATGTGTAGTGGCGCCATATTGCTCTACGGGATTCCAACGGTTGTCGTAGGTGAGAATCAGACCTTTCGAGGTCCAGAAGACTATGTGCAAGGCCGGGGAGTAAATGTGATTGTACTGCAGAATAAGGAGTGTGTCCGGATGATGAGAGGGTTCATCCGGAACAACCCTGACCTGTGGAACGAGGATATCGGTGTGGAAGACTGATCTAGATCCGAAACCTCTTCGAAGCCACCTACCGTGTCCTCTCTAGAGTCTTCCAAAGGGCCTACGTCGGAGAAACTCACCATGCCCGACCTCTCCAACGAACTTACTATCGCTTGCGACCACTTTGCCTCTGGATATGGTTGTTGAGGGGTACCCAACAAGCTCCCATCCCTCGAATGGGCTCCAATCACAGTTGGTCTGCAGGTCCTCTGCTCGAATTGTAACCTTCTTCTTTGGATCGAAGACGACCAAGTCTGCGTCGCTACCAATAGCAATGGTCCCCTTGTCAGGATACATTCCAAAGAGCTTTGCTGGATTGGTGCTAGTGAGTGTCACCAGTTGATTTACAGTAAGACCGCGCTTCCCGACCCCCTCGGTGTACATCAGGGGTATCATGGTTTCAACGCCGGGCATTCCAAATGGAATCTTTCTGAAATCGCCATTCCATGCAGCCTTCTGTTCGGTTGTGAAAGTGCAGGTGTCCGTTGCAACAATCTGCACATCACCGTTCAACAACGCTTGCCACAATCGTTCATTGTCATGAGGTTTCTTGACCTGAGGACAAGTGGCATATAGATGCCCATTCTCCTGTTTGAAGACCTCATCATCAAGTAGTAGATACTGAGGGCAGGTTTCTGCGTACACTCTTACGCCTCTCTGCCTAGCGACATGAACTGCATCCGCACCCTCCCCCGTGGACATGTGCACTACATATAACTGGCCGCCCGTGACTTCGGCCCATTTGATTGCACGAATGATTGCTTCCTCCTCGGTGTAGCAGGGCCGAGATAGGGCATGACCATACGCACCCCACTTCTCCTTCTCTTGTGCATATCTCTCGATCAGCATGTCCAAGACATAGGCACTCTCTGCATGGACTCCGATATGTCCACCGTGCTTGGCGGTTTCTTCCAGAGCGCTGAAAAGCATTCCATCGTCAGCCATCCAACCCTCATTCTTGTAGATCATGAACATCTTGAAAGTTGGAATGCCGTAGTCAATGATCTCCTTGATCTCAGTCTGTGTCTGTGAGTTCCAGTCTGTGATGGCTGCGTGTAGGCCATAATCGATGCACACCTTCGGGTCGGCCTCGGCTCTTCGAGCCTCGACTGCCTCCATGATTGAGTGACCCTTGCTCTGAATTGCGAAGTCAAGGATGGTGGTCACTCCACCACATGCGGCAGCCTTAGTCCCATTTTCGAAGTCATCAGCGGAGATGGTCCCAGAGAACGGGAGTTGGAAGTGTACGTGAACATCAATGCCTCCTGGAAAGATATACTTCCCCGCCGCATCAATGACCTGCGTGTCAGGACCTGCAGCTAGGTCTTGGGAGATAGACACAATCTTTCCGCCACCAACTCCAACATCTGCCGCATATGTGTCAGAAGCAGTCACGACTCTTCCATTCTTGACCACAAGTTCCAGCTCTACCATGGAAATGCCTCCGTAGACCATTGGTGAGTCCGACATAAATCGCTTTAGGAAATGCCTATTAGATGAGCGGACTACGGTCCCGTCTACCAAACCATGGAGTGATGACAGTGAGAAATGTGCGTGTGGGTCTTGTACAAGCTGAATGGGAAGGCGATGTCACCGACGAGGATACGATTGAGGAAAACATCGAGAGAATGATTCGGAAGCATGAGGGGTTTGCTACTATAGCTAAGCAGCAGGATGTTCAGATTCTATGTTTCCAAGAGTTGTTCTACGGACCCTATTTCTGTGCTGAGCAAGACCGACGATGGTACAAGTATGCAGAGCCTATCCCCGGCCCACTGAGTGAGCGCATGTGCGAGCTAGCCAAGGAACACAATCTTGTCTTGATTGCGCCAATGTACGAAGAAGAGAACGTGGGTGTCTACTATAACACGGCCATTGTCATTGACTCTGATGGAAGCCTTCTGGGCAAGTACAGGAAGACGCACCTTCCCCATCTTGACCCTGGCTTCTGGGAGAAATTCTACTTCCGTCCGGGAAATCTCGGGTATCCTATCTTCGACACAGATTTCGCCAGGATCGGTGTCTACATCTGCTATGACCGCCATTTTCCAGAGGGTGCTCGAGCTCTGGGTCTGAACGGAGCAGAGATAGTCTTCAACCCGTCTGCAACTGTTGCAGGTCTATCCGAGCACCTGTGGACACTGGAGCAGCCCGCACATGCCGTTGCCAACGGTTACTTCATTGCGGCCATCAACCGGGTTGGTGAAGAGCCTTGGAAGACTGGAATGTACTATGGCAGCTCCTACATTGCCGACCCAAGAGGGCAGCTCGTTGTACAAGGCTCTCGAAACAAGGAGGAGCTTGTGGTAGGAAACGTCGACCTTGATATGATTCGTGAGGTCCGAAACGTCTGGCAGTTCTACAGGGACCGCCGACCAGACAGCTACAGCGATTTGACAAAGCTATAGAGGAACTCTCATAGCTTCTTCTCAACCTCAGTAAAGGCATAATCAAGTATGGCACAGGCCTCGTCGATCTGTTCAAGTGTGAGTTCGAGTGGCGGCTGGAACCTGATCACGTTGCCATCCAGACCTCCCTTGCCAATCAACAGGCCTCTGTCCTTACAGAGTTCCATTACTTGCAGCATTTCCTGTATGGCTGGTTCTTTGGTGACCCTGTCGCGAACAAGCTCTACTCCAAGCATCATTCCCTGACCGCGAACTTCGCCGACCACCCTGTGGTTCTCCTTGAGCGATTCTAGTCCCTTCTTCAGGTGACTACCCAGTTTCACAGCCTTCTCAAGGTAGTTGCTCTCCTGAATAATCTCAATGACAGCCACGGCGGTCGCACACGAGAGAGGATTGCCCCCAAAAGTGGCGAAGCCGTCAGTCACAGTGTAGTCTGTGGCGATCTCGGGACGAGAGATGAACCCACCTATCGGAATCCCATTCCCAAAGCCCTTCGCAAGTGTAATGATGTCCGGTTCCACCCCCGTATGTTGAATCCCCCACCACTTGGCTCCGGTTCGACCAAATCCTGTCTGCACCTCGTCAGAAATGTAGAGCCCCTCATACTCCTTCACAATCTCGTGCACTATCCGAAAGTACTCAGGAGGAGGTTGGATAATGCCCCCCACTCCCTGAATCGGCTCTGCAATGAGGGCGGCTATTGCACTGTTGGTCTGCGTGCGTATCACCTCCCGGAGATAGCGTGCACACTCGAAGTCACAGTCAGGAAAGTCCTTGCCAAAGTGACATCGGTAGCAGTATCCGTATGGAGTGAAACGGACGCCAGAAGGGTGGCTCTCCGGTACAGTGCGCCATCCGGCACTTGAGAGCTCTCTGGTCAATGCGGTGCGTCCGTGATAGGCGCGCTGACACGCCACGATGTATGGGTTGCCAACATACTTTCGAGCCATGAACAAGGCAGCCTCATTGGCCTCTGAACCGCTGTTCACGATGAATGACCGGGACAGGCCGGGTGGTGCAATCTCGGCCAGCCGCTTTACCAGCACTGCGTATGGAATTGTGGAATAGAGAGAACTGGTATACACTAGGCGTTCTGCCTGCCATTTGATTGTAGATACATACTTGGGGTGGCAGTATCCTGTGATTGTCGTGCATATACCTGCAAACAGGTCGATGTAGTGTTTCCCTGAACTATCTTCCAGAGTGGCTCCTTCACCTCGCACGAAGAGTACGGGCTTCTCGTAGTAGTGGGCGACAGCCGGAGCAAGGTGTTCTCTCTCTATCTCTAGGATCTCCTCCCTTGTGTACTCCCTTCGAAGATCTTTGGGGACTAGTTCATCATTCATCGCATTCGCCTCGTTCTCATCAGCAGAATCTAGCATATGGCCATCGTCCTAAAGACTTTAGGGGAGGCGACTCCACTACACCGGAGATGGAGGCGAGGTGAAGCTATGTCATTGAGCCGCTTGGGAATTGAGTTTGCAGGGATCCAGTTCAAGAACCCCTTTCTGCTGTCATCGGCGCCTCCGGCCATGGATGCGCGCCACATCCTCCGGGCCGCCCGGCTCGGCTGGGGAGGTGCAGTCACCAAGACCGTCACAGAGGAACCTACTGTTGACCCGCGTACCCGGCTGGGTGCCCTACGAAGGAGCGGCGAGCTCATAGGCATGAACAACATCGAGCTACTCTCCCGCGAACCTTTGACAACGTGGACTGAGAAATGGATTCCGAAGATCAAGGCGGAGGCGCCAAATGATTTCATGCTCATCACCAGCATCATGAGCAGTCCCCAGCCAGAGGGGTGGACGTCCCTGGCGGAAACTATCTCGCGGACTGGCGTAGATGCAATTGAGCTCAATGTTTCATGTCCTCACGGCTCACCAGAGAAACACATGGGTGCTTTCATCGGGCAGGATCCAACTCTTGTTGAAGAGGTCACTCGGGCGGCCAGGAAGGGAACTGACCTGCCCATCCTCGTGAAGCTAACGCCGAATGTCACGGACATCGTGCCAATTGCGCAGGCTGCTGTGAAGGGTGGCGCAGATGCGCTGTCTGCAATCAACACTGTGGAGTCACTCATTGGTATTGACATTGAAACAGCCACCCCTCTCCCCATTGCCTATGGAGCAGATCAGACGGAGCAACTAGGCACCTACGGTGGTTTTTGTGGTCCGGCGGTTCGACCCATAGGACTCAGAGTCGTTTCTCAGATAGCCAAGGCACTTCCGGCCATGCCAATATCAGGTATCGGTGGCATTGAGAACTGGACCAGTGCAGTAGAGTACCTCATGGTCGGCGCCCGAACTCTGCAGGTCTGTACCGCGGTCATGTGGCATGGTTTCTCAATCATAAAGACAATGGCAGATGGACTGTCCAACTTCATGGAGCGTAAGGGCTACGAAACCCTAGAGGCAATGGTCGGTGAAGCTCTTCCCAAGATTAGCACTTGGACAGCCCTCAGCAAGCTTCCTCCGGTCGTTGCCAGAGTGGTTGAGGATAGATGCACCGGCTGCAAAGACTGCGTAGTGGCATGTGCCGATGGTGGCTATGTGGCAATCCAGATGAGAGAAAAAGTCGCCGTCATCAACGAAGAGAAGTGCGATGGGTGTGGTCTGTGTGCTGTCGTGTGTGGCGCTGAGGCAATAGAGTTCGTTTATGCCAGATAAGCGCACAGTCGGTGGTAAGGCAGAAGAATCAAATAGCGAGCGAGTCGACTACTGATTTCCGACCTGGAAGTGACCGTCTTGGACGTGGAAGTTGTCAGGAACTACATCAATGGGCGATGGGTAGAGTCAAAGGCCAAGGAAACACACGATGTCGTCAACCCGGCCACGGGCGAGGTCCTGGCCAAGACCCCGATGAGTACGAAGGAAGAGGCCCTTGAGGCCGTTGAGGCTGCAAAGGCTGCTTTCGGGCGATGGCGAATCACGCCAGCACTCACTCGAGTCCGGCATCTTAACCGAATCAGAGATGCCTTCGAAGAGAACTTCGAGGAACTCGCCAAGATTCTGACTCTCGAGCAAGGTAAGTACCTCGATGAGGCACGTGGCGAATACCGTCGTACGATCGAGAACATAGAGTGTGCGTCAAGCATTCCCTCACTTCAAATGGGCTACAGCGCGGAGGATATTGCCTCTGGAATTGATGAGATGGTCATCAAGCAACCGCTAGGTGTCTTCTTCTGTGTTGCTCCATTCAACTTCCCAGGCATGGTGCCTACTTGGTTCTGGCCCTTCGCTGTCGGGTGTGGAAACACATACATCGTCAAACCTTCACCACAGGTTCCGTTGAGCCAAGTCAAGCAGTTTGAGATCATTCATGAGATAGGACTGCCAAAGGGGGTCCTGAACATGGTCCACGGCGGTCCGGAAGCGGTGAACGCCCTTCTGGAGAGTCCTGACACAGTCGGTATGTCTTTTGTCGGTTCTACTCGTGTTGGCAAGCTCCTCTACAAGAAGGCGGGTGAGCAGGGAAAGCGTGCTCAGGTCCAGGGAGGGGCTAAGAACTTCCTCACTGTAATGCCTGATGCTGACTTGAAACGAACTGTACCTGCTTTGATGACGTCCTTCTTCGGCTGCACCGGGCAGCGGTGTCTAAGTGGTGCTGTGCTGCTCGCCGTCGGCGATGTCTACGAACCTCTGAAGAAGTCCGTCATCGAGGCTGCCAAGCGCATCATCGTCGGCAATGGGCTGGAGGAGGGGGTCCAGATGGGGCCTCTGGCCTCGAGACAGGGAATGGAGAATGTCTTGGACTACATTGAGAAGGGTGTCGAGGAGGGTGCAGACCTACTTCTTGACGGTCGGGGTATCGAGGTCCCCGGGTATCCGAACGGGTTCTTCATTGGTCCGACCATCTTCGACAAGGTCACACTGAAGATGGCCATTGCGCAAGAGGAGATCTTTGGACCAGTGATGTCAATCATTCACGTGAAGGACCTTGACGAGGCTATAGAGATTATTCATGCCAATCCATACGGCAACGCATCTTCTGTGTTCACATCCAGCGGGAAGACGGCCCGAGAGTATCAGTACAGAGTGAAGGCTGGAAACATTGGAATCAATGTTGGAATTGCCGCACCGATTGCCACATTTCCATTCTCTGGAATGAAGGACTCATTCTTCGGGGATCTTCACGGACAAGGTCGGGATGCGGTGGACTTCTTCACGGAAAACAAGGTCGTCATCACTCGATGGTTCTAGCTGATAACTTGAAGGTGGTCGTGTGGAACTTGGAACTCTCGGTGCAGTGTTGAAGTTCGCACTGGACATTGAGAATCGAGCATGTTCCTTCTACGAGCTGGCCTGCAGTGCCACGACGAACCCGAATCTGGTGGCTCAGTTTGAAGAACTAGTCCAGAGGGGTCAGAAGCGAATCGAAACGCTGATGCGAATTCGTAGAGAGCACACCACGGAGATGATTCTTGAGCCGATCACCGGATTGAACTCTGACACCTACAACCCTATAACAGCCATTCCTGAGGGCGGTGATGAAGGTACGCTGCAGCTAGTCGCTGTTGCAATAGAAACGGAACTGCGAGATTTCTATACAGCTGCCGCGATTAAGATTGGCTTCTTGAGTGAGGTGGCCTACTCCTTCGAGCAACTTGCGGACGAGAATAGTGAAGCCATTCAGCATCTCTCCAGAGGATTCTGAAATCAGATGTAAGAAGGCACGTTTCCAATACTCAGCATGCCGCTATTTCGACGACTCATTCTCTCTGTATTGTTTATATCAAACCTCATCTGTTGTTTCCTTTTGGTGACGGTAAGTCATCAATCATAGTAGTTGCCGAAGCACAGAAGAAACTGGAAAAGGACGGGAGAGAGTTGTGGAGATCATTCATGTTAGAGGCCCCTGATAGTCGCAGGCTTTCTTCTTCGTGTTCCTATTGGTACATGCAACCGTGAATAGGTCTGGGATAGAAAGTGATGATTCGGAAGACATTACTCTTCAGAAACCTCGTTGACAACCTAGTCAAGAACATTGGGCTCTATTCTGTTGGTGTGCTGTTACTGCTTTTCTATCGGTACACGATTGACCCAGTACCAATACTATTCGGTTTGATTGCATTCCTCTTCGCGTACTCCTCGGTCTATATTATCAATGACATCTTTGATATGGATGAGGACTCAGCCGCAGGTGAGAAGGCAAAAAGAAAGCCCCTAGCTCAGGGCTCCGTTGAGAGATCGGAAGCAGTGATAATCTGTTTCACACTCCTGGCCATTGGCGTAGCATTGTCTGCCCTTCTCGATCTGCTGTTCTTCGTAGTTGTATCCTCGCTTCTCATTGTCAACGTCCTGTATTCGGTTCCCCTGTTCAGTTATGACAAAACAGGGTTCCGGAGTCTGAAACACACGCTTGCGGGCTTGCCGCTTGTTCTCATCATGCAGTTGTTGAAGATACTCCTTCCATGGACAGTTGGAGCACAGCTGCTTGCCTTTCCTCTCTTTTTTGCATTGGGCTTTTCCCTAATGTATTTGATATTCTTCAGAGGTTACAAGAAGAATGAAACAGTAGGGGAGAGCATCTTGCAGGAACGTACACTATCTCTTGTGACGGTCTTCGTGTTTTCATTATCCTTGTGCCTGCATCCGGCGCCCCTCTTCCAGTCCTTGATTCTCATGTATCTGGTTGCCGGAATTGCGTTCTTCTGGAGGTCGTGTCTTATTGACGAGAGAGTTCTCAGACTGACTCCTATCTACATCATTCTCGGCATCATCATCTTGTTGATTGCACTGACATACATATAGGAAGGGAGTAGGACTAGGCTATTGTAGAATAAGTAGACTCTTGGACTGAGGTTGTCATCTGTGCCTTCGGTGGACGAGGAACACATACTCGAGGTAATTCGCAAGGCAGGCCACGATGTCTATGCCATCCGTTTGGGAATGAAACCCCAGATTGATGACATCCCCTACGTAGTATTGAGTCATGAAGTATACCCTGGGGTGGAGGCTCACCTGTTTACGATTGCTGACATAGCTCTATGGCTGCCCGCTTTCGATGAACAGGGAAACGTAGTACTCTACAGATCTAGAGAGATTGATGAAAGTGCGGTGGACCCTAATTCTGAGGAAGCCAGATCTGCTGCTTGGGATAGGCTGCTCACTGCAGTAGAGCGAGTGACGGAGCTCCTGACTTCATACAAGGAGTCTGTTGATAGAGGTCTAATCCCAGAAACAATATGGGCTCACCACCAAGGACAGTGGCATTTCGGACTGCGCGAGGCACCTGATCATAAAGCACCGCCTGTTGACATATTCATTGACTACGTCGATCTTTCGATAAGACCTCTCATTCGGGAGCTCAATGAGCTTGGCTTTGCAACAAAGGAGAGTTGTTCGGGGCTGCTTGATGAGCATCCGGATAGAGAGCCTTATAGACCCTATGTGATGTTTGATGACAGAGTCTACCTAGACATGAGTGCACACCTATATACTCTGGCAGATATCACGCAGTGGATTCCAGGCCCTGGGCCTCATGGATTTGACGTCAGGATTCAACAAGGTGCTAACGAGGACAATCCCAAGGCATGGAATCGTCTCATAAGTGGGGCAAGGACGCTATCACCATTACTCCAAGAGTACAGGGCTCTAGTTGGCGAGAAGGACGGCCTATACAGGAAACTGAGGGAACAAAGGGGCTTCCTGAACAGGCCAGACCACTGAGTGACCCTAATCCTTCTTGAAGTGCTTGCTTAGTTCCCAGAATGGTGGTACGAGTTCCAAGTCCATGAGAATCTCATAGAAACAGAATGCTCCCCAACGGTCGATGATCTTCCCTTCTCTGCTGATATACAGAATCGTTGCTCCTTCGAAATCGACCTTCTTCTTAGTAGGTTCGAACCCCCATGCGTTTCCCTCATGAGTTCCAGTCGCTTTGTATCGGACCCATACCCTGTCTTCCTCCCCAGCAGTTTCAATGACTTCGTATTTCAAGTCCGGGAAAATCGACCTGAAGTACTTGATTTCGTGTTTCACCTGAGCGGGTCCAACGGCATCAATATGCACCCATTCCGGATTGTAGTCCTTGTCGACAATCTCATCTGCCACTTCTGGGTCCGGCTTACTCCACATTTCCTCAAACCAGCGCCGTCCTATGCTTTCATTCCTCTGTTTCATTAAGACCAGTTCTCCTCAAATGTTGCTTAGACACGATGTTATTAATGCCACACGCCGCGAGTTTCCTACTAAGCTAGGTCCCGTACGAACATGGGGTTCCATCGGAGAAACCAACCGGAGGGTTGTGGAACTGTGAACACACTCACAAAGAAACAGGGGCTAGGAATAGCGACTATCATTATCGTTGTCACTGTAATGTTGGCTTCACCTTTCTTGCTTGTTCCCAATCCGACAGGAATGGAAGGTGTTCAAGTAGCTCTCTACTTCGACAGAGGCTGCGATGCGACATGTAGAGATGCACTGGAGAACATGTTCCGCTGGATGGGTACAGAGGTCACAATCGTGGGCGGGTCTGAGATTGGTGAGGGTGTGTTGACCGACTACGACATCCTTGCTTTGCCATCAGGCTGTTGGTGCACAGAACGCTGCGAGATTCTAGGTGAGGAGATGGACTACATACGTCACTTTGTGGAAGATGGAGGGTCTTACTTTGGCATCGACAGAGGAGCATCATACGCCACGAACTTTAGACTTGGCATTTTCAATGGCACGTATATCCCTGATTTGCACGGAGCAGACTCATTTCTCATGGAGATGAATGTCAACAGGAGTTCCACCGGACCCGACCTATCAGAGGAACCAGACTCGTACACTATTCTCTACGACGCTTCCGGCTACTTTGTTGCAGATGATATGTCGGAGATGATTCCGCTTGTCACGTTCCCAGAGTCAGGTCTACCGTGCATGCTTGCATACAAGTATGGAACTGGAAATGTGTTCCTTTGCAGTGTACATCCTGAATACGAGGAAGGAGATGGAAGGGACGGAACCGATATCTATGACCTCCTGGACGACCCGGACTCTGAGTGGACTTTAATGCTCAAGATCTGTAAGTGGCTTGTTGAAGACTCTTAGACATGACCGGCTCAATGACCTTCAAATACATGCAGCTGTTTCCCTGCTTGCATATCTTGTTGCTCCGGAGTCAACCTTAGGTATAGGTCGTTGCTCCTTCACACTCGACCTCGCCAAAGGTTTCAAGGATTTCGTGTTTGAAGTCGGGAAAAAATCGACCTTAAGTACTTGATTTCGTGTTTCACTTGCGCGCCTCCAACGACATCGATATTCACCCATTCCGAATCGTAGTTCTCTCTCCTAGAACGTTGCGTTGACACGATGTTATTAATGGCTCAGAATGATGACTCTCGCCTGAAACAAGATACCTAGCAGTCTTGGGACCGTCGCAAGTTTCAGTTGGGGTGTTCTGGGACTATGAAGACCATCACTCAAAGACAGTGGGCGGGAATGGGAATTGTCATAATCATTATCACCGTCATGCTTGCTTCTCCAATTCTACTCCCTTCCGGTCCCACAGGTATGGAAGGAGTTCAGGTGGCTCTCTACTTCGATAGAGGCTGTGATGCAACGTGTCGAGAAGCCTTGAAGAGCATGTTCGAGTGGATGCATGCAGATGTTACAGTGGTGAATGAGTCTGACATTCGTGAGGGTGCCTTAGATAACTGTGACATACTGGCTATGCCATCGGGCTGCTGGTGCGACGAACACTGTCAACTTCTGGTGAGTGATTGGGATCTGATACGTGATTTCGTGGGTGATGGCGGATCGTACTTCGGCATCGACAGAGGTGCCTCATATGCCACGAGCTTCAGAATTGGCATCTTCAATGGCTCATACATTCCAGATGTGCTCGGAGCTGATACTTATCTCCTAGAGATGAATGTCAACAGGAGCTCAACAGGACCAGATCTCTCAGATGAACCAGCGTCGTACACTGTCCTATACGATGCCTCCGGCTATTTCATAGCGGCTGGCTCACAAGAGATGATTCCAATCGTTACCTATGCAGATTCCGACCTGCCGTGTATGCTTGTGAGCTGGTATGGTGAGGGGACTATGTTCCTTTCAGCTGCGCATCCTGAGTATGAAGAAGGTGAGGGGCGTGATGGAACGGTAGTCTACGACACCATGACAGATCCGGACTCTGAGTGGCCCCTTATGCTCAAAGTCTGCAAGTGGCTTATCGAAGAGTCCAAGACATGACCAGTGTAGTACAGTAA
>JAEORS010000108.1:0-6605 GCA_016840795.1 Candidatus Thorarchaeota archaeon
CATCGATGGAAGAGTTTATATGCAGGTTTGTATCATGTGTTATGTAACAGTATTACATAGCGCGGAGGGTTGCCACGATTGAACGGGAAAGGAAGTGTCCAAGAGGTAGCGGATGAGATCCTTCGAGGATCAAGGCTTAGCCTAGGGAAGCCGATATCTCTGCCTGGAGTAGCGGTCGTCCCAGTCATAGTCCCCAGGATTCTGGAGTGGAGCATTAAATCCCTCAGAGATACTGGTGACGAAGACGAAGCGTGGGTGAACGTCGTCAAGGACATTCCTCAGAACACGTGCGGCATCATCTTGGTGGACTCTCATAGCAAGGTAATTGCATTCAGGATCTTCCATGGAGTCCATGATTTCTGGGAAGGAATAGGGAACACTGAAGCCACTGTCATGGGGCACTATGATGAATCACAGAAGCCAATTCCAGAATCCACAGCCCTTGGAAAGGCTGTCATCTTCCTAACGAGATTAAGCAGAATGGGACCGCCAGGCATCTTGAGCGAAAGCACTTCGGACTATTTCGCAGTTGTCAGTTCCCCGCGGGAGGAAGCGGCTCCTGCCACCGAAGGCGCAGTTGCCAGCTGGCGGGCCATCCTCTATCGATCAATAGAAGCATAGTCCGCTTCCCAAGAGGTTATGTAGGCTTATGCACTATTGTTAACTCAGTGAGTATGATGGAAAAGTCCGAAGAAGAATGGAAACTGACTCTCGGTCCTGAGAAGTTCAAGGTTCTCCGACAGTGTGGGACAGAGCCGCCATTTAGTGGGAAATATGTCAACCATAAGGAGAACGGGATCTATGCGTGTGCCGGCTGTGGTAACGAGCTATTCTCATCTAAAACAAAGTACGACTCTCGGAGTGGTTGGCCCAGCTTTTGGGAGAGGATGTCAGAAGACAGTGTTGAGATGAGGCCGGACAATAGTCACGGGATGAGAAGAACAGAGGTCGTCTGCAAGAATTGTGGGGGCCATCTGGGTCATGTGTTTGATGACGGCCCGAATCCTACGGGGCTAAGATACTGCATCAACTCATTAGCCCTAGACTTCAGGGTCGAGGGTGAAGAACCTTCTAAGTAATGAATAATGAATCATAAAAGGGAGAGCGACGCGTAGAGAAATGATGCACAATGCCAGAACATCGTCATGAGCACCTCACAGGAGAGATGCCGGGTAGTCACACCTACCAGATGGCCCTGCTCGTGGTGTTCCTTGTGGTTTGGGTACTAGACTCGTTTCTTCTGCGCTTGACAACCTTCTTGGTTGATGGGATTCCGATTTGGCTACCCATCATTCCGGCATTTGTCGTCTTTGTGGCGGCGGTCTACTTCATGAACGCCTCTCATAAGGACCTGTTTGACACCAAGGAAACCGGATTGGCGACAGGAGGCGTCTTTTCTCGCGTTCGTCATCCCATGTATCTTGGGACTCACCTATTCTATCTTGCATTGGCCATAGGGACCTTGTCACTAGCGTCGATTGTCTTATGGATAGTCATATTCGCCTTCTACAACGTACTTGCCAACTACGAAGAGAAGAAGCTCGAAGAGAGGTTTGGAGAGGAGTTCATGGGATACAAGAAGAAGGTCCGGAAGTGGCTGCCACTTTAGATCTTCCGAAGTTCCTGAACCTTGTCAATGTGATTCGTGATTACGTCCCTCTAGAACACCCTCCAGATCAAAACCACCTCCATGGTACACTTGTGGATAGATTCACAGACTAGCCGACCATTTGATCGAGATTTTGCCAAGAACCCAGAAGCGGCGCTCTGACAAAGTGCGCTGAAGATTAGTCTAATATTCTTAGCTGATTGATTGTATGTCAAGAAGACCCGCGTTGTGTTCTAGGAGAAATAGAGATGGATAGTAGCACACCGGATTCCACAGAGAAGACCGAATTATCTACCATCGCCGCGCCCGAAGGTCAGACTGAAGTAGAAAAGGCCGAAATCGGCCCGCCCGGTGGATTCAGGTCACGGATAACCGGAATCATCGCGGCTATACTGCCTCTACTGCAGTCAATTCCACCGCTGTGGATATGGGGAGGGTTGATGACTATTCCACTCATCAGTTATCTAGCATTAATGTTCACATCCTCCCCCTTGAACTTCTTCGCAGCAATATTCACTCTGTTCTTTGGGGGGTTCATTTGGGAGTTGATTATCGCCGCGATTGGACTTGTGGTGCTGATCTTCTCCATTGTGCATCTTAGAAGAGGAAAGAAGGCGGGGCTTGTCAGGACTGGCCCCTACACACTAGTCCGGCACCCTCAGTATCTTGGTGTGATTCTGTTCACTCTGACGCTCACTACTCGGAGCTACTGGATAATAACTCACACATTTGGGATGAGCTTCTTGGGCCCGAATGAAACGCTAGCAGTCTGGTTTGTGACCCTCCTCGCATACATGATTCTTGCAGGTGTGGAGGAGTTGCACCTTGGAAAGGTCTTCGGTGTCGATTATCAGGATTATCGGCGAGATGTGGGATTCATTTTGCCCTATCTGAAGACAGATAACAGAGGATTGGAGATATTGGTTTCATTCGTGGTGCTAGCACTGATTCTCTTTGGTGTGGTCTACCTCAACAACGTAATCCTATCTCCCCCAGTCTTCTGATACGGCAATCCAGAAAGATAGTGCTTTCTTGAGGGAGGAAACAAACTCCGCTTCGTCGTGTTCGATTCTCTGCTTCACAGCCTTCCAAGTCGTGGAACAGTCTTTGTAATCCACGCCAAGCAACTCGTGGATCTGTCTGTCAATTTCGCGCTTGTTCTCCTTTGTGACCTCGACGCCGATTTTCTCGAAAAGACGTGTGATATGTCGAAGATAGCAGGTCAAATCACTCACCACTGATACAACACTGGAAGACCCCTGCCTAACGGACTTTCAAGTGTTTTCCTGTTTCCTTCGAATCTCATCAATCATCCCAATTGTCCTTTGCATCAGACACCTGAAATGGATCACTGCCGTCACGCCCTCATTGGCGTCCATCACAGCTGCACATTTCGCGTCCAGCGCACGATAAATGTCAAGAATTGCTCAAGGCTTAAATGGGAAAATGAGCTATTCATCTTTGGGAGGTCTTCCGGTATGAGAGGGAGATACGCGCCGCCCGCTGGTTATATGCTAGTTAAGCATACGCCGCTCTCAAGAAACAGAGTGCTTCTGGACAGCTCTAGGAAGAGGAAAGTTGCTGTGGGCAGCATTGTGTTTATTCTGGTTCTCTCATTCGTTGTACTATTAGACGCACACAGGGCAATTACGAGTCTGCCTCAGTATCAAGACGTTCTTGTCGTGTCCATAGGAAACGATCGAGCCACCAGAACCACATCTGGCATCGTTACAGAAACTCTGGCTCAGATTCAAGATGAGTATGCAAAACAGGGCTCTGAAAGCAGCGAAATCAACGAAATTGGCCGAGGAGTAGTTGCTACGTGGGTTCACGGAACTGAAACCACAGACACTTTGAGAACTAGAAGAGGATTGAGAACAGCCACGATTGACAGTAGCATCTCAAGCTTGGCTTCAGACCTTTCCAAGTATAGAGTAGGTCTTCTGGTAATAGTTGCACACGGTGAAGAAACCGGAATCGTTCAGGAATCTTCAACCGAGCAACATCTGACTTGGGATGACCTGATTGGATTCACGGCCGTTCCAAGACCAAGTCTGACTGTCATTGCTAGCTGCTATGGTGCGAATGCAGCTAAATATGGCTCGAACGTGATTGGCTTCGAGGGCGTAATTGATGCGTTCCTCGCGGGTCATGTAACGTCGCTCTTGTTGATGCAGCTCTTTCCGCAGACTCCGAGTCATATGGTAGCGGATGCCATTGCTAGTATTTCAGCGCGGGCAGAGGGTCTAGTGACCGGCAGTCGGGAGATTCTGCCACTTGGCTGGAAGCGAGACTGGGCAAACTTCAGAACCTATTTCATAGCAATGTGCTTTGCAGTGTTCTTCGTAGGAGCCTACTACGTCAGATGGTCAATCATAGGGATTCTGGGTGCAATTCTGGCAGCAACGACTGGCTTTGTGATTGGACTGATCTTCCAGAACCTCTTGAACTTCATTCGTGGCACGGTCGGTGTTGCAATAGGTGTACTCGATCCAAATGCTGGAAAGGTATTCAATGCAGTCATAGGCGTCATATTGAGCTATGGGTCATCCGCTTTGACTCCACTTCTATTGCCTTCGATCATCGCGGCACTGCGGTACGTGATAAGTGGAACAATGGTGGCCTTGGTAATGGCGGACACACCAATGCCATGGGTAAAGCTGGCGGCAATCAGTGCGGGCGCAATAGGAATCGTTTCGATTATCGATACGATTGTACAACTGTTCTAGACCAATTAGAAGTGGCTCGAGGACGAGAAACATGAACTCGGACAAGGAACTTGACTTGGTTCAATCCATTCTTGATGCGATAGTGCAACCGCATCTGGTCTACAGGACTGGTGTCTCTGTCCGACGAGCCACTCATTTCTCTATCATTGCAGGACTGTTCATGGTAGCTGCCTTTCAGACATTCGTTGCTGACGGAGGGCTCATAACTTTCATCGTATTGCTGGCCCTTGCATTTGTCTTCTTGTTTCTAGAGTTGATTGACCTCTCTCGGGCGTTCTTTTTCATAATGACCGCCGAATCAGATCGAAGGATGGCAAATACCGTCTTTGCAAACTCTTTGATGACTGAGCGTTCAGAAATGACACTCAAAGAGTTCCGTGCCTATAATATCCGTGTCTTTGAAACAAGTAGCACTGAGCGCCAAGAGTCTGGCTTGCTGGCGATAATCGTATCGATCTTTCTGATTGCCTTTGATTTGTGGGTTGGGCCCTCTGCGGAACCCATTAGGTATGGCGTTCCTTTCTTGGTGCCAATAGCGGTGGTAGGAACACTCCGCGTCACATGGATCCTGTTCTGGGCACTGGTAATCTTCTTCAATGGCATAATCGGAATCATTCTGTCCTGGTATTCGTTGACTGGAATATCACGTTGGAGCAAACGGACTGACAACGAAGTGTATCTGGAGGCAGAGAGATTGGCATCCAAACACCCAATCCAGGTGAAGAAGACCTTTGAAGAAGCTATGGCACTGCTTCTTTCTGCAAGAACGGGCGACCTCGAGGCCCAAGAAGAAGTGGCTCGCGCGACTCTAGAGAGTGAGAAACAAGATGCACAGATAGCACGAATCATGCAGATACTGAGAGTAACAATCGTCGTCGTAATGATAATCGACGCTTTGGTGTTCCTGCTCTTTTGAACTATTCCAATGAGAAGAAGTCATTTGGAGTATGTTCGTTTCTACTACAAGATACTCAACTTCTGCCACTCTTCTTCGTAGACAAGCAATATAGCTCATAAGAAGGAGGGCAAGTCAGTCACCTATGGCTCGTTTACGAAACCGTCTGGCGACCGACTTCTCATCAACTGTCTGCGTTTCCGCGAAGAAACGGCTCTACTGCAATAGAATGTAGGCTGCTACCAGCAACAGCACGTACAGTATGTGACCAGCAATCGTATAGGCTTTGGGAATTCTAATGTTGTGCTTGGTCACAGCTTCCTGAGCTGCCCAGCAACCCAGGATAGAAATGACTAGGAGTGCTGTAAAAAGGATCCAGTCCAATCTACTCAACCTCCAGACTCAGTTTGCTTGCATTCCTTCTGATAGACAGAGGGTATGCCACCAGTACTACGGCTATGTACAGTCCATGAAAGACCGCCAAGGGAACTAAGGGCATAGTCAAGGCAGCTGCTTCTACCACTTCCATGGCTATCCAGCAGATTGCGATTGAAACCACTAGTAAGACTCCAAATACCTTGCGCCAACTTCGGCCCGACACTTCATCGGGCGCGTCGACCGTTGTTGTCAAATCCTGTGAACTTATCCTTTCGACCATTTTCATTACCTTGCGAACTTATTCGTATGATTGACTTGTCAGGAAACTACATAGGGGCTTGGCAATTCTGGATTGAAAGAAACGCAGATATCAGACGGAATAGATACGGAAATTGAATCATACACTTCAAGAATCGAAAGACAGCACGGTGATTCCTGGTGGACTCCCTAGACAAGGCAATAATCCTCGAACTCAGCAACAGTTGTCGGACATCGTTCTCGGATCTCGCAAAGAAGCATGACGTGTCCGTGAACACGATAAAGAATCGTGTAGAGGACCTTCTTGAGAAGAAGATCATAATGGGTTTTGACGTCCAGTTGAAGCTTAGCCTGCTAAATGCTAGCTTCGCCTTGGCCATCCTCTATCTGAAGGACCAAGCATCACGGGAAGTCGTATCTGAATTAGGGAGTAGTCCTTTCATAATGGCTACTGGAATTGGTGTTGAGCCGGAAGGGTTCGCGATTGCAGTCTATCGAACCAGCACTGAGCTGAGTCGGGCCGTGCAACATCTCAAGTCTAATGACGCAGTCAAAGAAGTGGAGGTTTTCCAGGTTCTGCCACCTCCATCTTCAATGGAATCAGTCCCTCCCTCAAAAGGACTGAATGCACTCAAGAAGATCGACTGGAAGATACTCTATTATCTTAGATGGAACGGAAGAATGCCTCTGAAATACTTGGCGAAGCTGGTGGGCAAGTCATTACCCACAGTCAGGA
>JAEORS010000109.1:0-6518 GCA_016840795.1 Candidatus Thorarchaeota archaeon
AGAGAGCTTCTCACCATCTAGAAACCTACCCTTCTCCATCTGTTCATATATGCTTGTTTCAAAGAACACTCGGGCCGACACCTGGAAGGCGGCTTGGCCAAACTGATCAAGGATTGTTGCGAGAACCACCAGCTTCTCCTCCCTGGTGTCAGCCTGAGCAAGAAGCTTCTCAGTCAGCAAGAGCTCCCCGAAGATAGACCCAGTTTCGGCCACACAACTCCCTATCTCATAGTTGGACGGGTTCTGCGCCCGCGTTCCAAGGTAAGCATGCAGCGCGTGGCCAAGTTCATGGCCTTGTGTGTATATGTCTCCGAGTACTCCGTTGAAGCTTTGCAGAATGTATGCACTCTTCCCTGAATGCCAAGTAGAGCAGAAAGCGCCAGAAGTCTTCCCCGGACGAACTTCGCCGTCAATATGTCGGCGCTCATACATCTCATCCACCCACTTGCCGCTCTCTTCGTCAAACTCGGTATACGCTTGAACAATGATGTCGCGTGAATCTGACCAGGAGTACTTCCTGTCCGGAGAGAAAGGCAGCGGCGCAACCTCATCCCAGTTACCCAGTTTCTCCAACCCGAGGCCCTTCGCCTTGAGTCTCAAATACTTCCTGAAGGTTTCAACGTTGTTTTCAATTGTGGTCATCAAAGCAGTGATTGTCTCTTCATCCACGTCATTGGAGATCAGACTCTGAGTCATGGGGGTGGGCCAATTACGAATCTTGCTCATCTTCAAATGGTCTTCGCTAATAGACCTCACTGCAGTGGCCCAGAGCAGCTTGTCTTCTCCCAGCCCGCTGAAGACCACCTGATGGGCAAGCTTCCTAATCTCCCGGTTGGGGTGCTCGTATAGACCTATGATCTCTCCATATGGCATTCTCCTGGTTTCACCATCAATCTCAATCTCAAACGTTCGAGTAGCCAGCCAGTCACTCTGGAGCTGAGACCATGCACTGACGCCATTCTTGTCCTTCAGGATCACGAGCTGCTCTTCTTCCTCACTGAGCATGTGCGGAATCCTTCGCTGGATACGCTCAAGCTTGTGTCTGTATTCGGATAGGACAGAATCGTTCACAATATCGGGCTTGGCGCTTATCAGCTTACCAAGCTCAAGATCCATGAAGGCAAACGCCTGCCCCACAAGCATTGAAGCGTTTCGTCTTCTATCGTTGAGATGCTTGGCAACTTCGTTTGTCATGTCAGCAGAATAAGCCAGGCTTGAATACATGAAAGGACCCTCAAACTCCAGAGAGAATTCGTCGGCTTCTTCTAGCAGTGCCAACACTTCTCCCGGTCCGTATTCAACCACCTTACCCCTATGCTTGTTTCTGAACTCCTCGGCCGCTCTAACTGCCGCACTGAGTCGTTCCTCAACATAGCCGGGGTCATCGAACTCAACAAGCTGGGAGAGATCCCAAACATCATCTGCCTTTGTCAAGATTGTCAGCCATCTGAACGAGAATTGAATCTCTTAATAGTTCTACGAATGCGCAGTGAAGACTTGGCCATCAGAATGTTCCAAGAATCCTCACACTCAGATTACTCCTACGGCCAAGAAAGAACACCCGAACTGTATAGAATGATTATGAACAGCAATACCGCGACGACTAGGAGGACGGCCTTTAGGATCACACGCCTTACAGTAACCATATCGACTTCTCGACTGGCTGGACCGGCTTATATGGGCATCTGTTGGCGCCGCGGATATGTGAGCAGATAGGAGTAGAAAGAAGGTTCTAGACTCCCAGGAAAACCAGAAAGGTGTAATGGCCGAGGATGCCAAGAGAATCAATGCAGCAATCATGGTTCAGAGATGTCACTGCACCTGTCCTTAGATTAACATCCAGTCCTTCGATGAAATCAAATCCGCATTTCGCGAGCACCTCGACATTATCAACAGAATACAGAGAGCAAGGCTGAGTGACTATGAGCATGGATCCTTCCCTCATAGTTTCCCTGACAGTCAATAGGCTGCGTTGCGCGTCTGTATACGTCTTGTAGTATTCGAAGAGATAGCCAACCACATCATTGTTGAGAACGCCGAAGTCGAAGCAAGCATCAGGAAGACTGTCACGCTCCATTATGTGGTCGTCTAGCCATGTCTTTTCTTCCGGATATGACTGAACAAACTCAGTATCCGAGGGTCTCAGCGCGGCTTTAGACGTCATAACTTCCAGTCTGGCATGGACACCTCTCGCTCGGTCCCGGATTCCATTCTCCTCAAAAATGCCAAGAAGACCATCAAGTCTCAAGCCGTGTAAGTCAGTGCTATAAGTCGTCAGACGCTTGAATCTATGATTCGCGCCAAGACCAACCTTCTGATTCTCTTTAGCCCATTCAGCAACCAGGCTTGGGAACAGCTTGATGAAGAACATCGGGATTTGGTCATTCTCGCCCGAAGCAAAATCAGCTATTAGGAAGTCATCCGCGCCTTGGGTTGCCCTCTTCTGTTTAGAGAGCAGGAGATTATCCAGAAGGAACTCCATCACTATCGGGCTCTCAGTGATCCAGCTGATAGGATAGAGAACTCTGATTGAACCATCGCTCAACGGTGCCTACTCGTTCCGAAGAGTTGGCTATATGTACTACTGCAATAAGGTGGAAAAGGAACAGAAGGAGCCATTCGCTTGTAGTCACAATTTGTGACCCTCAATTGTGGTTCCGCTTTATATAGGAGGGATATCATGCTTAGCCTAGATGAAAACCAAGGAGCGTCATCACTTGAGTAATTCTGAGTCAAGCAACGCCGGTTCGGAAGAGCCTGAATCCGATGATCATGATGTCTTTATTGACGTTGACGAACCATCTGATTTCGAGAGGCCTCCTAGGCCCCCCAGAATGGGACGAATGCAACGCAAGTCATACGGTTCGTTGGGGAGCTTCCTTGTTTGGGCAGCTTTCCTGGTAGTCTGGCTCTTCCTGTATGCAGCAGACTTTGGGATCTTCGAGAACATCGCTGTTGCAATTGCTTCGTTTGTGTTAATTGGCGGAGTCAATGCAATCATTTGGATTCCACCGACCGCGGGTCCAGGGGATTCCGCGTGGAGAGTTAGACTCTCTACCGTAAGTGCAGTCCTGTGGGTGGCATTCATTGTCCTCTGGCTACCGTTCTTTGCAGAGAGCTTCAGCCTATACCGCAATTTGGCCATTCTGCTCACATCGTTATTGATCTTCGTCGGAGTCAATACCGGAGCTTGGGTTTCTGTCGCGGGAGATTTCCGCGAAGAGATTGGAGGAAGGCCCAGTGGGGGTATCGTTGTCGGGGTCCTTTGGCTACTCTTCATAGACTACTGGATGTGGTTCCAGGCCGATGCCTATGTCTGGGAGCACAACCTTGCCATACTAATCTTGGCAACGATGGTTGTCTTCCTCGTGGAAATAGGCATCTTCTCATCCTACAGATCCGGACACCGTGGCGAGGTAGCGGGTGTCGCCCTAGCTTTTGTGTGGATGCTCTCTCTGTTCGTCTGGTTCTGGTTCTATGCCGAACCGTTCAATGTCTATCAGAACCTAGCAGTGGTACTGATCACACTATTCATCCTCGTTGCCATTGGGATGGCTCTAGGAAGGAGATATTGGCCAGGCATCGATGATATGGACTGGGAGGACGACGAGTAGACCTGACACCAGAGGGGACCATCACAAGAGGATTGTGGGCCCCCTCCACTCTTTTACTCTGTAATCAATTCGGTTGATTCCTGGCAAAACACTTATAGGTATTCTACTAATAGAATAAAATCATTACACCAGTGGAATACCGTTCGAGTTGAGGCATATGGGAAAGCCGAAGAGGTTCTCGATTCTCCCACCAACATACTTGGCTGTCTTGTCCCTGATCGGAGCAGGGGCCAAGTACGGGTATGAAATCAATCAGGTTCTGGAGCATAGAGGCTACCGCAACTGGGTAGACATCAAGATGTCATCAGTATACAAGGCTCTCAACGAACTTGAGAAACGGGGCCTGATCTCTGGCAGGAAGTCGGATAAGGGCCTTCAACCTGCAAAGAAGACTTACGTAATCACCTCGAGGGGAAAAAAGGAGCTCAAGACACAGGTCACTCAGTCCTTGAGCAATCCTCTGCAGGCCCACACCATGTTTGACCTGGGCATGTCTGCGATTTGGGCACTGACAGAATCTGAGGCGCTCAATGCATTGAGAACCTACCGCGATCGACTAGAGCAAGCTATGGATTTTCTCTGGTCAAACGTAGAAGGGATAGTCAATATTGATGAACTGTCAAGAACTGACCCTAATCGCATGGTCGGTGGCTTGCCCATTTCTGAGATTGATGATAGAACTAATCTACCGATTGTGAAGGCACTCTTCGAGCGGCCACTGGCAGTTGTAACAGCACAACGCGACTACTTGGTCCAGCTCATTAAGAGGATTGAGACTGGTGAGGAGAGGTTTCCATTCAGGCAAGAGAAGTAGAGGATGGTATGCTGATGGCAAAGAGCAAGAAGCAAAGAGAGTTCCAACCAGCAGGAATTGAGGATGAGAGGTTAGTTCTTGATTTTGAGCACTTCGGGAATGGCAAGAATTGCCAAACAAGCGCGATGGTCAGATTGATGCACCATCTTGGCCATGACATCAGCGAGCCCATGCTAGTGGGAATCTCATCTGGTCTAGGGTTCATCTACTGGTTCATGAAGATGATGCCGTATCCGATAGTTGGTGGAATGAACCGTTCTGACTGTAGGAAGTTCCCGGGCATGCTTGGCAAAGCCGCAAGACGATTGGGCGGAGATTTCGAATCGATACTGACAAGAAGCGTCAAGAAGGCTCATGTCTTTCTGAAAGATACTCTCAGAGACAACCAACCGAGCCTTGTGTGTGTCGACATGGCTTACCTTGATCACCTGTTGACTGGAGAGAATGACCATTTTGGAGAGCACAACTTTCTCGTTTACGGGATTGACGAAACCAAGAATGAGGCATACATATCTGATAGATTCCACGGCACTCACACAATGCCATTAATTCAACTACAGAAGGCCCGGGCTTCTGAACACCCTCCATTCCCAGCAATGAACCAAGCAGTGAGGTTCACGTTCCCTAAAAAACTGACACCTGTTGAGGAGATCATCCCTTCAGCTATAAGGGAGAACATTGATGCTCTACTCAGCCCCCCGATAAGGAACGTGGGCGTCAAGGGGATGATCAAGTGGAGCAAAGAGCTGGGAAGATATCCCAAGTTGATTCCTGACAATAGAGAGCTTGCACACGCTCTAGTCATGCACTACGTGTACATCGAAACCGGAGGATCTGGGGGGGCAATCTTCAGGGACATCTACAAGGATTTCCTGGCAGAGGCTGGGGACGTGATGAACCACGACGGAATGATAAGGGCCTCCGAGGAATTCGAAGCGATTGTCGAAACTTGGCATGAAATTGCGAATGGACTCCTACCAGATGACTACCCTGCGCTCAGACAACTCCGAAAGATACAATGGACCATAAATGAGGACTTGGAAACCAAGGGCTTGGAGGCGTTGAAGAAAGCAAAGAAGAGAGCCGCAGAAGTCCCTGAACTGCTGGAGGACGCGGCCAAATCTGAGATACAGGACTTCTTGGAGTTCATCCCTGCGGTTCAGAAACTCCTGATTGAAGTCAGTGATATGGAAACCAACACCCTTACAGCCCTAGGGTCCACAATCTAGAAGACAAAGAGAGATACCGGGATGTGAAGCCTTGGAGATCAAGATTCGCGGCGCGAGAGAGAACAATCTCAAGGGATGCTCCGTCGACATAGGTGATGGTCTCACGGTTGTCACAGGAGTCAGCGGTTCTGGGAAGACATCTCTCGTCTTCGATAGTCTGTACAAGGAAGCACGCCGACGCTTCCTTGAAGTCTTCAACGCAGGCAGATATGCCGCGCATCTGACTCCAGCGAAGGTCGGCTCAATCACAGGGGTTGGACCTAGCATAGCTGTGGGACAGAACCTGCTGAATCGAAACCCTCTCTCAACACTCGCCACAGCCTCTGGTCTCCATCCATTCCTAAGACTACTCTATGCAAGGTTCGGTGTAAGATACTGCGCAAATTGTGGTGAGATTCTGGCAATAATGACCGACGATGAGATTCTGGAGTCTGTTCTTGCCTTGGTGAAAGAAGGTCCAGTGAAGATATCCGCGCCGCTGGTTCGTGGCATAAAGGGCAGTCACGCCACTCTTCTGAGACTCCTATCCAAACAGTTCGGCCGACAATACCTGCTTGTCGATTCGAAACCATGGAATGGAAGGAAACTGAATGCTGAGCTGGAGCATGATATCGAAGTGATTGTTGGAGAAGTCTCAAAGAAGTCCTCAAGACGTTCAGTACGAGAAACAGTGCATAAGGTTGTGACAATGGGAGCGAATACAATCTTCGCACGTACTGAGGGAAACAAGCTCGCAATGTCAAGAACTCGAAAGTGCAGTCAATGCGGCACTTGGTTTGAAGAGGTGGAACCAAAGCATTTCCGCATGAAATGTGACCCCTGTCAGGGACAAGGTTGCGAAATCTGCAGAGATACTGGTCT
>JAEORS010000110.1:0-6503 GCA_016840795.1 Candidatus Thorarchaeota archaeon
ATCATCGAGCAACTCGATCACTGCTTGCGCGAACTCTTCTTTTTCAAATCCTTTCGTGACAATTCCATCTTTCCCAGGCCGCACAAGCTCTGGTATTCCGCCAGCGGGCGTTGTGACCACCGGCAATCCGCACGACATTGCCTCCAGCAATACTAAAGGCATTCCTTCAAGTGTGGAATTCAGTAGAAATGCGTCCGCTGAGCACATTATCTCCTGCATATTGCTCTTGACGCCTAAAAGATGAACATTGTCACAGAGGTCAAGCTCTTCGATCTTCCTCTCCACCTCAATTCTAGTAGGACCATCGCCTGCAATAATCAGTCGGACCTTGGGATGATGATCAACGATGATTCTCAGTATCTCGATGAGCTCTACAACCCGCTTCACCTTGCGGAAGTTCGACGCATGGAGCAGAATCTTCTCGTCGGGGTTCAGCGCTTTTGCCTCTTCTTCATCTCGCAAGGAAACGCATCCGCTCTCTACGATTATTCTGATGCCGTTAAGATGTTGGAGCTTCTCGACATCCACGAAGTTCGGAATCACATGGATTTCCCTCTCAATCCCCATCTCATCCTGTGCCTTTTTCTTGAGGAATTCAGATACGACTGTCACTGCGTCTGCCTGCTCTACCGTGTGCTTCACAACAGGATGGTAGGCCGGATCTAGTCCTAGAGTATGGACATCTGAACCATGCATAGTGACCACGTATGGTACTCCAACAATCTCCCTAGCAAGATAGGCGGATATGGCATGGGGAATGGCATAGTGAGAATGAATCAGGTCGAGCTTGGAATCCTTCACTGTCTTTATGATCTTCGATGCTAGTGCCACAGTATAGGGTGGTCCAATTGTCTTGAAGAGAGGATAGTCGAATCGGTCCACAAGGTCCACGTGGACGCCTGCTGTCTGTTCCCACATCAGGGAGAATGGCCTTTGGTATGCTATGAAGTGAATAATGTGGCCTCTGTGCGCGAGATGCTGCCCAAGTCTAGTGGCAAGATTGCCTGAACCACCCATTGATGGATAAAGATTGACTCCTATCCTCAAGCAATACACCCTACGACAAGAGCATGAAGCGACCCTTTAAGCCAAATGGTTTTGACATTCATTGTCTGACTGAAAGAGTCAGTAATCTGCCAAAGCTTGATTAGTCGGGTAATATGATTCCACTGCATGAGCAACTCAAATGAGGAATCTATTCTGGTAGTTGCTGCACATCCCGATGATGAAACATTGGGTGCTGGTGGAACTATTCGGCGTCATGTAGACCAGGGCATCCCTGTTGATGTACATTGTATGACTGGAAATGATGCTAGGAATGAAGAGCTCAAGAATGCGTGCAACGTCTTGGGTGTCAGACACCTTTTCCTGAGTGAAAGAGACGACTTTGCCATTGATTCCTCATTGACAAACGAGGTCATTGGTGCAATTCTGAAGACTAGGCCAACTGCTGTCATCACACACTCACCAGAAGACTACAATCGAAACCATACCGAGTGTTCACGCATTGTCACAGAGGCCGTAGAATGGGCTTCTCACTCCACAGTCTTCGATAATGCACACCGGGTGAACAAGATCTACCACATGGAAGTCAATACTCTACTCTCAATACCTCACATTAACGTGGATATCACAAAGACTTACTCTGTGGCGACAAGGGCATTGAAGGAGCATGAGTCGCAGATTCCGAAATCGGATCAATACTACCTGAAACTCTATGATGCAAGAACTCGCCTACGGGGCGTACAGGCTTCATGTGAAAGAGCGGAAGCGTTCAGACTGTCCCTACCTATACATGCAGGTCCTTTCTATCCAAAGAATAGTGTCGACAGCCTGCTATGACTATCCTGTGCCGCTCTCTGTCTTTCTCCTTCTTGCAGCCAGGAGCGCCTTCAGCTCTCCCATCATACCACCTGGTCCTGATGGAGCCCTTGGTGGTGGGGCCTTTGCTATGGGGGCTTGAGCCATGGCCGGTGCGTCAGCGGCCGCAGGCGATGCGGCGGCAGCTACACCTGTTCTCTGCAAGGAGTTGACTTTGGCTTCAATATTCTCAACTTGGTTCTGAAGATTGTATACGCTCTCCTGAATCTCGGAAATCGCCTCTGTGAGCTTCGTAGTGATTATACTGACGACCTCTCCCAAGGCCTTAATCTTCTCCTCAGTGGGGTCTTTGAGTGCCCATGAGAACTCTTCCATAATGAAGTCGTCGCCGTCTTTGCTCATAATGCGGACCTCTACAGACCACAGTTTGTGTGGCATTGTCTATAAACATTGTCAGCGTGGACAATGGTTCCATGAAACGGCAGCATCGGTCCTTCGTATTTCGGCGGTCTTGTTGAGTACACACAAAGCATTATTCTCATCGGACATGCAGCCAAAATCTTAACTCCCAAGAGATTCTAATGCATACTAGAGCATGCAACGCTAAGCGGGAAATCTGCAATGAGAATACCTCTCGGTGCTCAGCGCACTCTCGGTGACATTTGGGTCAAGTTGTTGGGAGCATTGGCCCTATTAGTCCTAGCAATAGTAATCCTACAAGGTGTCTTTCCTCCAGGCGTTGTGTTATTGGTGGCTGAAGTGTTCGCTGTCATTGTAATCTTTGTGGGCGCAATGTGCATGGGCTGTCTTGACTCGGCACGTGAAGCATTGGAGTACTCTAGACCATCTACAATTCCCGAAGAACCAAGTCAATCCTGAAGTGCTGTGATGTAGCCACCTTCTTAATCATTCTGCCGCAGCAGCCGGAATCAAACAGAAACTATGGCTTCATTTACAGCGTTCTTGGCCTCTCTGATGATTCTCTCCACTGCCTCGGGAGAACGAGCCTCGCCAGTAATCCGTATCACAGGCTCTGTGCCAGATGGTCTGACTAGAACCCAGCCCTGTTTCATCGTGACTCCAAGTCCGTCGATAGTCAACACCTCAATAGTGTCAGGCATTACCTTAGGAAGTGTTTCTGCAAGATACTCCATGACTGCCTCCTTCTTCTTGTTGGGACACTCCAATTTGGCCTTCCTGAGTGGGTAAACGGGTATTTCCGAGATGAGACTTCCGAGACTTCTTCCTGTCTTGGCCATCAGCTCTAGAATCTTGCATGCCGTCAGAAAAGGTTCCGGTGCATGAAGGAAGTCCGAGTGAATAAAGACTCCACACGCCTCTCCCCCAAACGCCGCAGAGCTTTCCTTCATCTCCAGAGCCACGCGAATGTCCCCGACAGGAGTTCTAATTGTCTTCCCTCCAGCCTTTGCCACCGTTTCATCCAACACAAGGGAGCTGTCAACTGTAGTCACTATAGTCTTGTTCTGCGAGCCGCCGACCATCTCCTTGGCAAGCAGAGCTATGACCCTGTCCCCCCTTACCACCTCGCCCGATTCGGTCACGAAGACGACTCTATCAGAATCTCCGTCATGAGCTATTCCTAGATCTGCTCCAGATTCTTGTACAATCTTGATTGTATCGCCAAGTTTCTTCTCATCTGGTTCTGAGCGTCTTCCAGGAAAGTGACCATCGGGTTGACTATTGACTGATATCACCTTACAGGCGAGCTTTACCATCAGATAGGGTGTCATGACCGAGGCGGCCCCATTGCCGGGGTCCACTACAATGCTGAACTGCTTAGATATTATGAGTTCAGCATCACAATGTGACATTATCGAATCTATGTGCTCATTTACAGCTGTATCCAACAAGCGTTCGGAACCCAGTCTATCCCAGGGCGCCAGATTGAACTCGCCACTCTGGTATATCTCTTCTAGCTGGGATTCTTTGTCAGGCGTGTAACCCATACCCTCACTATCCCAGAACTTCACACCGGTGTATTCGGGAGGATTGTGCGAAGCAGTCACCATCAAACCCGCTTCAAACCCTCTTTGTCTCGTTATGAACGCCAACGTTGGTGTTGGAATCATACCCATCCTTACAACATTCACTCCTGTGGATAGGATGCCTGCAACAAGTGCATCCTCAATCATGTTGCTGGTCGTTCTCACGTCTCTAGCAACAGCAACTGAACCTCGCTGTAAGTATGTTCCCATAGTCTTACCAAGTCTGAGCGCCATGTCTAGGCTGAAGTCTTCTCCATAGACCTTCCTCACACCGGTGGTCCCGAACAACTTGTCACTCATGCTGCTCACCCTTGTGGCTACAGTCAACAGACAAAAAGCTACCTAATCATGATGAGTCCCAGTAGCTACCTCAAGCAGGATATCTCTAAATAACAAGGTCGAAGAGATGTTACCATCCGAAGGTGTTAGAGAATGCCTTTCTTCGAGCATCAAGGAACACTGATTCACTACCTGGATTTGGATGAAAGACACGACAAGAGCACAGGACTTTCGGTTGTATTCATTCACGGAGCAGGATCATCACATGAAACGTGGACCCTGCAGACAAATGAATTCAAGCGAACCCACAGAGTCATTGTACCTGATCTCTCCGGGCATGGTCAGTCTGATTCTGGACCAGACAACACGAGCATCGAAGAAGGATTCACGATGGAAGTTGCCGCCCTTGTGAATCACCTAGACCTTGACGATTTCGCGCTTGTTGGACACTCAATGGGAGGCGGCGTGGTTATGGCGTATGCACTTAACGATGACTTGCGCAGACCTGCCGCGATTGTACTGGTAGATACTTCTCCATGTCTGGAGCTGAGCAGATTGGCACGAGGACTGGCTAAGGAAACGATTGAAACCCAGCTGTATCTCTTGAGAGGACGCAAGAGTGCTTCGTTTCAAGAGGCCTATGACATCGTTCGCCGGGAAGAGGATGCGAAACGAAGGAATCCGAGAATCTTGACTCGGGATCTTGCGGCCGCTGACAAGTTTGACGTATCTGAACGAATAGGAGGGATCAACCTACCAACGTTCGTGCTGGTCGGCGAGCACGATGACATCATCTCACCGAATACCTCCAAGCAGTTCGAAGCCGCTCTTCCAAGGGCCGACATTGCTGTGATTAAGGACGCACATCATGCTGCCATGCTTCACAATCCTGAGATGTTCAATGAATTGCTCCGAAAGTTCCTGGGCTGGGTCGAAAGCACTATCGTCTCTTCTTCAACATAGAATGCCGGTCTCTGGGGCGTTATATAACAAATCCTTATTAGTGCCCTAGGCCTCATAACGCGCCGGAGAAACCCTCCCACAAGTCACCACATGGCACTTGGCCAGTTCTGCGTTGAATTCGGAGGAAAGGACATGAGTAGTAGCTATGACTACCTGTTCAAGGTTGTAGTCTTGGGTGAAGGAGCTGTAGGGAAGACTGCGATCGTGACACGGTTCTCACATGGCTTCTTCCGCACAGACTACAAAACCACCATCGGATCGCAGTTCGCGGTCAAGAACATCAATATCCCCGAAGAAGGTGACAATGAGCTCGTTGTGAAACTACAGATTTGGGACGTGGCAGGACAATCCAGGTTCCAGATTCTGCGACCAATGTATTATCGAGGCTCGAATGGCGGCCTTCTTGTATACGACGTCAGCCGTCGCAGAACGTTCATGCTGCTCGAAGAGTGGCTTGAAGAACTCCACAAAGCCATTCAGAAGGATATTCCTCTTGTTTTAGTAGCCAATAAGACTGACCTCCCCGACAGAGTAGTAGAACCATCGGAAGGGAGGGAGTTCGCTGACGCACATGGGATGCCCTACGTTGAGAGCAGTGCCAAGACCGGCGAGGGTATTGTGGACATCTTCGCACAGTTGGGCGAGATTCTCGTAGAGCGTCGCCAGAAGGGCGAAAGGTAGTCGGTCATTCCCCTTCCACATCTGACTCGACGTGACCCTGAGAAGCCAATCCGAATCCATATCAGGGTGGATGTACTGCACCTGCGCAAGACGATGACCAAACCTGACGAGTATTACGGAGTGAACACGATTCCTGCAATCACTTGGGCTTTGGAATTGTATTTCAAGAAGGACACAAAGCACAAGAAGCTGGGGGTCGCAGAAGTTGTATTCCCCGCCGGTGACCACAAGGAGATGAGGCGAAAGAAGGGAGAGCATCAGATAACGGTTTGGTTTTCAAAGCGCAAGGTGTACGTACGCTCCAGATGCAACTATGAGAAGGGTTGCTCTGCGAACTCTGATAGGATTGAAGGCGGCGATCGCGAGGCATTAAAGACTCTAAACTGGGATGAGGTCAATTCAAGAGCCTTCTTCAAGACTGTCACCAAGTGGTTGTTGCGGCTCGATCTGGAATTCACGACGCTCATCAGGGCCTTGAACACCGCCTGCGACCGACGTGTAAGACTCCCTCTCAAGACGAAGTATGGGAAAACCTTCAAGCGTTTCAATGACTACAGACAAGTCAACTGGGCTGAGGACGCTACGCCTGACAAAAGGAGCCGATTTTTGGAAGAGGTACTCGTGCGGGTTTCATTCTGGATTCAGTCTGCCGCCGAGGTGGGGGCCCTACTGGATGGGAACACCTGATGAAGCTAGGTCTGCTTGTCAATCCAATCGCTGGAATGGGAGGCCGCGTAGGTCTGAAAGGAACAG